>NZ_JBALMG010000151.1:0-18746 GCF_036963225.1 Bacillus sp. JJ783
TTTTAGATATTAGTTTACTTTCAATACACTTGTTAACTAAATATTTTTTTAGCAAAATAAATTGATTTTTTCTATCCCTCGTGAATTTCTTTAATACTTTTTCCTTCTAAAAACGCATGTCCCGTTTTAATTTTTTCTACTGTTTCAAATCCATACTTTTCATACACTTTTTCTACTTTTTCGTTAATTGGGATCACCCAAAGATTATCTAGTCCTCTATTCATTACTTCACTTTGAATAAAGTGAATAAGTTCGCCTATTAACCCTTTACCTCTAAACTTTTCAATTGTAGCTACACTTTCCATTCGGGTTTGTTTTTCATGTTCAAAAATACAAGCGATGGAACATGCTACTCCATTGTATCTAAGTAGATAGTGAGTGAATGCTGGATGTTGGAATTCATCTTGAAAAGCTTTTTTTCTAACTTCGCCCCCTAACTCTTTTATACTACATTCAATATCTAAAGCTTCTTCAAAATTTAACTCAGATACTTTTTCAATAGTAACTTTTTCATTTTTATCTTTTTTAGTTAATTTCTTGTTCCATAATTGGACTGGACTTATTAATTCTTCAAATCCAAAATTCTTTATTTGTAATTCAGAAATCAATTTTTCTTGCATATCTAAGTTGTATATATAAAATCTAGGTACTATATTTTTAGTTTTATAGAAATGCACTACTTCATCTACTATCATTTGTGGATTTAAACTTACTACACTTACATGTGCATGATTTGCATCATAATAATATGGGTTGCTTTCATTACAAAATATAGACCCCCATGATTTCTCTATTCGGCTAGTAAAGGTTTCAAGATATGCAAAATCAAGCTCAAGAACATTTTTTAAACTAGTCATACGATATTCCCTCTTCTCTATTTATTTCTTCAATATCTTCTTTACTTTATTATACATTTAAATATTTTAATTTTCAGTTTTTTAATTAAAATATTTCCAAGAAAAAATGAAAGTAAACTTTTAAATATTAGTTTACATTCAAACCCCTGAAAACATTAACTTCACACCAAATCTCCTGATATCCTCAAAATACACAACAAAAGTATACATTCAAAACAATACAAATAAAGAAGTAATTATAGCTAATTCACTTAATCTATGATTATCAACAATTAAATAAGGGTGGGTTGTTTTTTAGGTAACCCACCCTTATTTAAAAACTAAAGAATCTGCGTTAGTTCTGAATTCAAAACTCGTTGTGCAGTAATAATAACATTACCAGGTGCTATTCCGTAGACACTGTATAAACCACCGTTTTGATTAGGAACAATTTCAACTTCATATTGAAGTGCTTGTCCCAAAGTAGAGTGAACTAAACTGAGATTTATAAATTCAGAAGCATTAGCAGCCACATTAAAGTTTATCTGTTCGATTAATGTTCTTGTACCGTCAAGTCTAAAAGATCTAACTACCCCAGTAAGTGGACCTGCAGTACGATTGAGAATTTTAACCCTAGCTCTAGTTGCATTAGTAGGTTGATTTCCTACGTTTTCAATAGGACCAGTAGAGAAAGGCATTTTAAATTCACCTCCTACTAAATTAAAGGATTAATAACCTATAGATTACAGTTTCATAGTATTCAATATTTTATTAAAATGTTCCAAATCAATTAACCAATTCGTTTTAAAAATAAAGTTTACATAACACCACTTATCAGTAGTCAATCTATCTAGAAATCTATAAAAGTCCCTTCAGGAAATAAAATGTACCCTTTGTAAAGGACATTAAAAAAAAGCCTAGGCAACTTTAAGAAGATGGTCTCTGTATTGTGATATGATCCCCTTATAGTAGACAGGTGAAAGAAAGTTACTTTACTGTTTATTGTTGATTCAGTCCCTCCGGACTGATGAGTACTTCTGTTGATGCTTCTAAACAGCTAGATAACTGAGTTAAAGAAGTCATAGCTATATTTTGGCCCACCCATACACATAAAGCTACTAAATCTTTTGCTTGGTACTTACTGGTTCGTTGCACAAAACCAACATCTCTAGCAAGATCCCGTAAGGTATTTGGAGATAAAAAACGCCATCCTTTCCTATGATTCTACAGAAAGAATAGCGTATTTTTCATTTTAGGGGGTATTTTGTTTTGGGGAACAATGAATTTTTTAGTTTTAATGTATGGTATTAAAAATCAATATGCTAATACCGAATAATATACTTATTTCCAATAAAAATAAGATACCTCTGTACACCCAAAGCGGAAAAAATTTTTAGTACATTTATAAATAGCATCGCTCCACCTGCTTAACCTGAATCAGCATTTAATTTCTAGAAATACTGCACTGTTTAGTTAATTTGTATCACGTACAATTTTATATTTTGTTATAAAAAGAATGGATAAGATAGTTATGAGTAAGCCACAACATAGTAGAATGTTAGATATAGAAGTGCCAAATGTTAAGCATATAGATACAAAAGCATAAGATAGCGGAACTAAACCGTTCGAAGAGGCACTTACGAAGCTCATCACTCTCCCTAGCTTATCTGTTTCACTGTTTTCTTGAATAATAGAAACCAATGGTACATTAATCATAGAAGACATGAAACCCATTATCACAAGTAAAAGGATTCCTTGCCATAAAACATATATTTGACCAAGAAAAGAAAGTGAAATACCAAGAAAAGAAATAAGTATTAGAATAGAAAGCCCTCTTTTTTTTCTAATATTTAAAAGTCCAATTAATAAAGCGCCACCTAGCATTCCTCCTTGATAAGAGCTTTGTAAAAAACTTACCTCTACTGCCTTCCCATGTAATACTTCGTTCGCTAATAATGGAATTCCCATAAGTAAAGGACCAAAGAAGAAGACATTAATTGTCATTAAAATGAAAAGTATGGATTTTAAAAAAGGCATATTCCATACATATTGAAAACCTGATAATAGCTCTTGTTTGGCAGATGCTTGTTCAGAAGAAATTGAAAGCTTTTTTTCTTTAATACATAATGTGAAAGCGGATGTAATTAATAAAAAGCAAGCAACGAAGAGAAATAAAACCGAGAAAGAACTAACTGTAATAATCCAGCCGCCTATCATTGGTCCGGCAAACATTGCAACTTGATTGGAAGTTTGAATAAAGGAATTAGATCGAGTTAACATCTCTTTTGGGACTAGAAGAGGAAGAAGAGACTGATTCGCTGGTGAAAAGAAAGCATCCAGAATTCCAAATAGTAGTGCAAAAAACAGTAACGACCATAAATTTAATAGATGTAAATGTAATAAAGTAATCATTACAAAAACCAGTAAAAAACGCGTGAAGCTAGAAACCAACATAATTTTTGAACGTTTAAAGCGATCTGCCCATACACCTCCAACAGTCATTAGGAGGACTCGCGGGATTAGAGTTACCATCATGACAATTCCAAGTGCTGATTCCTGACCTAAAGCTCGAATAACATACCATTGCTCTGCAAATAGGTAGGTTGAAAGGGCAAGAAAAGAAGAGGTACTAGATAACCAAAGAAATAAGAATGCACGATTTTTAAATAATGACATGCTTGTATACTTAGGTTGAACTTGTTGTGATATAAACGGCTCACTCAAAGAATATTCCTCCCCATAAATAATCAATTATAAATCTTCGTTAAAGAGCAGTTGATCAATTTCAAAACCTGTGATTGTAACATAAAAGTTTTTATTAGTATCAGTTTCTGTGGAAGCTGCTAAAGTTTCTTTAACAAGGTTTCTATACTGATTTAAAAACTTTATAAATTGTTCTTCTGTTAATGAGAATTCTGTTTGCATCGAGATACTTGGCCAATCTTCAACATGGGAAGATGTTAAATCGAATGAGGTATCTGGAGCAGTTAATATTCTTGTTTGTGCACGATGTAATACTTCTAAATAGGATTGTCTTGTTGCCTGTTGCGATTCAATGTAGTGAAGTAAGTGATTTGCAGGAATAAAGCCACGCGAAACAGCCTGATAGTACTTTAAAATATTCCCTCCCTGTTCTTCTTTTTTTACTAATTGAATGATGTTGTGTTTTTCTAGTTCGCGGAGGTGATAGAGTATTTTTGCGCGAGAAAGATTTAAAAGCTGAGCAAGTTGATGACCTGTATATGGCTTTTCGACTAAGTATATAAGCATTTTTGTACGTAATGGATCGCTTATAACTTTTAATTGTTCATATGTTTCGATAATGGAAATGGCTTTTTGTTTCATTATGCATCATCCTTTTTTTAACCAGTTAAATTTATTTAACTCAATTGTATTACAATTTCAAATAAAAAGAAAGTTAATTTAGAAATTTCTAAATCAAAACAAAGACAGTAGGATTCCATGTAGAGGTCCAACCACACGTCCATCAACTTACAGAACAGGTTGCCCCTAAAACGATAAAAATGAACTTCGGTGCTATAAAAAACACAAATTTTTGTTTAGGGGGTACTTTAAAATCTTAGCTTGATGGCGATGTGGCGGTACCCCATGCCCATCAACTTAAGAATCCTCACTACCCCCAAGTGTAAAAAAAGGTTATTCTTTCTAAACAGGCCCAGTACCAGCGTTACTGTAACCAGGGGGCAAAGTAAAAATTTTAAACCGTAAGAAGACACAATTGGGAGCTAGATGTGTAGAGATAATAAAGTTATTTAATTTTCAATTGTATTCACAATTATTGTTATAAAAATGAATAATAAAGCTGTTTAATTCGAGAGCTTTTATGTTTAGCCCCCAATTATAAAGAAAATTTCCCACCATGATAACAATAGTAAGCTTCAGCTTTAAGATTTTTAACCTTTCTCAAAGACTGTTCTGCTTTCTCAACATTTAAACAAAAGTGTGTATTAGCAATGGCTAATTCATGATTCTCATGAACAGTTGCATCACCTGTAATTACACTTTTTAAACTTGGAAAATATAATGAAATATGCCCTGAAGTATGCCCTGGTGTTGCTACTACTCTACATTTGTTATCTAGAATCATATCACCATCATGTACCTTTTCATCAATTGAAACATGCTTCAAATTCATTAATTGCTGTATAAACCATTTACCAAATTCGATTTCTTCATTTGGCATATTTTCTAGCATTTTTTCGGCTTGAACCAATCTCTCTGACTTCATTTCACCACTAATGTATTTTGATTCAATTTCACTAGCTATAATGTTAATCCAAGGATACTTTTCTTTGAAATCATATAAGGAACCTATATGATCATCATCATAGTGAGTTATGATTATATTCTTTAAATTCTTCATTTCATATCCATTTTTTAAAATTTCATTTTCAATTAAAGTTAAAAAATTTGCATACCCTGTATCGACCAAGGTTAATTCATTATTCAATATAATTAAGCTAGGATAAATGTAATTTTTTTGTCCATTAAATTCAAATTCAATTGGTAGCTCTAATATCTTCATGTTTCTTCCTCCATAAATTATTTATTCAAACACTGAACAATCATTACTTGTTTTTAAGATTACATCATAATTATTAGTAAAGATAGATAAAGAATAGTAATGAAACATTTAATACCTAACAATACTTTTTACCCATACTGATTTGTAATTAGACATCATATTTTAGATTTTAAAAAAACAAAAAGGCTATCTGGTGTATTATTTTAATAATTACCTAGACTAGCCATATCAATTATTTTATTTCTTTTTTTGCATAAACAATTTTTTTGATTGTTTCAACTGATAAAAAATACTTTTCGGATATTTCTTGGATGTTCATTCCATTCTCAAAGTTTTCTCGAATGTTTTGATTTCGATGATTCAGTTGCTTTTGTATACCACTAACAGAACCCCATTTTTTTCGAGTGGTTTGTTGTATTGGAATATATAAAGTTTCCCCTTGTATATATTTTTGAACTTCTGCCAATAGCTCTTTTGGTAATACTTTTGTAGCATTTATATAATTCAAATTTGCTCGATCCTTATTTCGATTTAACATAAATAAGGTGCAAAGCCAAAATATTAGAAATATTATCTAGCGATTAAATATTTTTCCCCATGCAAAGTATCGCTTTTCTAATTAAAGGCTTTGCATGAGTTTGAGTTCTATTTCTTAATGGAATAGATTTATTTTTCAATTAAAACACCCCTTTGGATAATCATATCCAAAGGGGTGAAACGATGCAACTTTATTAAAAACGGTATAACTTTATTTCAAACCCACATGAACACATTCTTCATTAGTAATTATTGGAGGAAATAATGAATACAACTGAGAAACATTAATTTTAACTTTGTATTCGTCTAAAATTTCCGCTACTTTTTCTCCTTCATGATACTTTTGCATAAGATCAACTATTTGTTCTTTCGTTAAATGTGCAATTCTTTTATCAAGGTTCGAAAACTCCATATTCTTAACTAAGATTTCCAATTCATACCCCTCCAAAATAAAAAACATCCGTTCGCTTATTTTAATTATAAGCGAATGGATGTTTTTGGGAGAATATTCAAACAACTTTATTATTCGTGAACACCTTCTGATCTCTTGTTTTGCTTAGGCAAAAAAACGATTGTGTTTATTCACCTTTCAATTCGATTCTATTGTGTATTTGTTTTGTTTTTATGAACACTTTGAAGTATAAATTCTTTTAAAAATCTTTACTATTTCATTAGGTGACAACAATATTTCATTTTGGTAAGGTTCTTTAGAAAGTTTTAATAACGGTATGTATTAATTTTGAAGTGAACAAATAGGGAGAGTGACTTCAACTATTGTTCCTTTATTCACTTCACTCTGAACACTTATCTTTCCTTGATGTGTTTCAATAATTTTATAACAAATCATTAATCCTAAACCAATCCCCTCTTCTTTAATACTATAAAAAGGTTCTCCGAGATATGGTATACGCTCTTCGGGAATCCCACATCCTTGATCGATAAAACGAATCCCTATTTGATCATTATTCAGTTTATCGATTTGAATCAGAATTTCCCCTCCCCTTGGCATGGATTCAATTGCATTTTTTAAAACATTAACAAATACTTGTTTTAATTGATTTCCTTCACAAGGTATCAATGGAAAGCCAGTTGTAAAATCGGTTCTGATTTGTATATTATTCATCATTGCTTGAGGTTGAAGTAAAATTAAAACTTGGTCAATTAGCACACTAACATCATTAGGTTGTATCTTTACCACCTGCGGTTTGGCTACTGCCATAAATTCATTTGTAATACTTTCTATACGTTCAATCTCTGATGATACTATATTTATATACCTCTGATTTTTCTCATTTTCCGTTGATTTTAGTAATTGCATAAACCCTTTCATTGCGGTTAATGGATTATTAATTTCATGAGCTATTGCAGTCGCTAATTGTCCTACGACAGCAAGTTTTTCAGATTTCCGTAATAATTCTTCTGTTTTTAACCGTTCCGTGATATCACGAGAGATACTTAAGAAAACTTTTTTTCCATTCAAGTTAAAAACACGGACACTAAACTCGATTGTTACTGTTTTTCCTGTTGGAAAAACATATTCATCTTGCAAAGTGAAGGAAGTTTGTCCCTCTCTAATTTTTTCTAGTAACCTTACGATTATTGGAGAATCTTGTGGTACAACATTTGGAAATGGCAACGATAGCAGCTCTTCTCTACTATATCCAAATCTTTTACACCCAATAGGGTTTACCTCAATAAATCGACTTGGAACATGATCCTCACTCAGCTCTACTACATATACTGCGTCAGTTGCTTGTTCGATTAGTGCACGATATTTCATTTCACTATCTCTTAATTGTTGATGTAATCTATTCCGTTCTCTTTCTGCTTGTTTTCTTTCGGAAATGTCTCTATATATTGCTGATAAAGCTATCACATTTCCCCTTACATCTAGAATAAGTGAAACTGTCAGACTTACATCAACAAAACTTCCATCTTTTCGTTGTCTAACTGTTTCTAATCTAGTAATTGTGGATTCGCCTGACAAAATTCTTTGAATATTACTCAATGATTCATCTATTAAAAAATCAGGTACACCAGGCAATTTTTCACCTATGATTTCTTGTAATGACCTACCAAATATTTTTTCATAAGCTTTATTAGCTTGTAATATATGTCCTTCTCGATCAGATATGATGATAGCATCTACGTTATGATTTACAAATGATTCTAATAATTCTTTAGTGGCTCTTAATTCTGATTCTACCTTTTTCCTTTCCGTTATATCGACTATAGAACCAACCACTTCAATAACTTGTTCCTTTCGTTTGATTGGCCTAAGTGCAATGAGAATAACATTTTTATCATTTGGCCAGGGTATTTCAAATATAATTTCTTTCCCTTCCCATGCCTGAAGATAATACTTCATTAATTGGGGAACTAAATGGGAAGGAATAATAGAAGCATCTATGGTGCGTAAGCTTTTTCCTACCACCTGTTCAGAATAAATTCCGTTGTGATAATAAAACTGTCCTTCACACAAGGTGTGTATAAAATGTTTACCCACTTTTTTAAATTTAAAGATCCCCCCCTGAAGCTCATGTACGGTATCTTTGAGTTCTTGCTTCGATTTTTTTAATTTTCGATTCATTTTAGATAAGTCCTGTGTTAAATAATGCAATCTCTGGTAAGCTTCCATAAGAAATAGCCCGATTAAAAGTCCTAAAGCTATATATAATAAGCCTTGAGTGTAAAGCACTGTAGTTATAAAAAATTTACTTACTAACCACTTCACACCCACAAAAACAGAAAAATATAGAAGTGCACTTTTAAAAGGATGAAGACTTTTGAAATATGTTTTAAAAATAGTAAATAGAATACCCATAACTAAATAAGCAATCACAGGTGGCCCCCAATACCCACCAAGGTAAAAGATGCGCATTATAATAATGCTAATTAACGTAATCCAACCAGCAATACGACCAAAGTAAATAAAAGATAGAATAAGAGGAACAACTCGAAGATCGTAGGAAAATCCCATGTACGGAAAAGAAAAGAACATCAAAGTAACTGCGATAATTCCTCCATAGAATTTTTCAAAATATCTCTTGGAATTAATTACAAATACTTGAATAAATATTGCTGCGCTAACTAGTAAAGTAAAAATAGAAAGATTGATGAAATAGTCTTTCATAATCATGTAATGTCCCTCCTTATATTAAGTATATTCGACAAAAAAGAATAAAATCCTACAAATAATATGCGTAGTTTAGGAATAAGAAGGTTCTGTTACGGGGTACCGCCAGCATTTCGGAAAAAACCCACGCTAAGAGCATGCAAGATTTTATACAGCTTTTTGGCTAATCCAATAACAAACGAGAATCCGAAAACCCCACACTATGATAGGAATGTATAAAAAATTGCATAGATTGATAAAAAGAAAAAAAGGCGAATCCCTTATGGAAGTTAGGGATTCGCCTTTTTCTTTGCTACCGATAATGAGACGTTATGTTAACTTCACATGAATACCATATACATCCGAAAATCTAAACAAATTGTTATCCTTGAATGGTACAATTAGGAAAAGGAGGAGAGGAAATGAATTGGGTAGTGTTAAGAGATTCAAAAACCATGTCGGGTTTCGTAATTGCAATATTGCTAGCAATACTATCAGTTGTTTTCGCTGTAAAAGGAAGCGACTATTGGATAGTACTTATTGTTCTTACAACCGTTCTGACGTTCCTTAGCGTAAATAGAGCAGACAAGATTTACAAATCAAGAGGCTAAAACAGTAACCCTCTCTGAACAAGAGGGTTTTTCAATAACTTCCAATAACGATAATTATGTAAATAAGGGGTCACACTACCGAATGTCCTATTAAAAAAATGTTTTAGACTATAGAAAAAAGTATTAGACTGTTAAAAAATAGTTGTAGACTGAAAAGGTGTTTTCTATACATGAAAGCACCTTTTGTTAACATAAAATCAAAGTATCGCAAAACCTTTAAAAGTCCTTTCAGAAGAATTGAAGGGATTTTCCATTCACATAATTAGTGTTATCGGTAGTTAAGTATCTGATCTTTAAGAAATTCAACTGATTAATTAGACTTTTGTTTCAAACATCGCTGGAATATTAATTTCTTTTACACAAGAAGCCTTAGAAAGATTAATTACACATCTAACCAATAAAACAATATCTTGAAGTGGAATTTGTGTGCCATTATAAGTCGATATAACTTTTTCTATACCGTCTTCATAAGGAATTTGTGTAGCTATTTCACCTGGATTGATACATGTTACACCTATGCCACACTTCTTTAGATGCTCCCGTAAAGAATTGCCGATACCGCGCAATCCAAATTTTGAAGCCACAAATGAAACTTGCGTAAAATCAGTATTTTCTAGACCAGCTGTTGAACCTATCAGTAAAATTTTCCCATTTTCTGATTTTTTTAGATTAGGCAACAACCTTTGTATACAAGTAATTGTGGAGATTACATTAACATTGATAATTTCTGCAATTTCCTGGGGATCATCTTTCTCAAAATTATAATCATCTCTAAATCCATTTCTCTCCCATATTCCGACATTATATATTAATACATCTATGATATCGTCATTTAAAAAACGCGCAATCTTATCACATGAAGTAGGTAATGATAAATCAGCATCTATCCAAATTCTATGGACTCCATCATTAATTTTCAAACTCTCTGGGCGACTTCTGGAGACGATCCACACCTTATCGCCTCTATCAGGTAATCCTTTCACAAAAGCATCTCCTAATCCTTTGCTTGCTCCAAATATAATAAAATTTCTCATGATTTCCTCCTTTATTAGAATTATATTTAATTCTGTTTCACATAAGTTAAACTGTCCGTAAAATACAATGTTGTGTATCATATTCATGTGAGATTTACATAACATATCATTATACGTAGTAAACAAAGAGGCTAATCCCATTTTTTACAAGGATTAAGCCTTTTTCTCTTTTGAGAGCTTTATACAAAAATGTATACATACCTTTTTTATTAAGAATGATTTCTCTGAATTGTTCATACTTTCCGTATAAAAATCGCATATCCTCTATTTGGTCTAATACTTTATTTTAATACAACCCATTCACCATTCATGACATATAAGGGTGAATCTAAATCTTTCTTTTATGAGTTAAGGTGAAGAAAGGAAGAAGAATATGATGGTATCAATAAAGTTCAGTCTAATACATTTTTTTAACGGAACACCGAAAAAAGAAAATTGTACGTTAAGAAATATTTTTATCTGTATTCAATTCTCTTAATTTCTGATATTGGGGTACAATAAACGATATTTACTATTTGTTATGGTACTTTGTTTTTGTATTTATAAAGAAACTGTTGAAATTGCTTGTTTATAAAGGAACTGTTGCTTTCCATTGCTTAAAACTAGTACCGAAAATTTATCAACAGCGATAATTTTTCCAGGTACTCTGACACCATTTATTAGAAAAATCGTCACTTCTTTCTTCTCTTCTATTAACTTCTCATAAAAATTTTCTTGTGTATGTATCATTTAGATGGTTGCAACTCCTCTCCTTTTTTAGAACGGTTCATAGCTTCTAAGAATAAATATTCTTTTACTGTTAGCTCAACCGTTGGGCAATATTCAACCTGTGATAATTTGTGAAATAAAGAAAGGTTTTCTTGTAATTCTTGAATCATTTTATCTAAAGTGATTTCTCCTACACCGTACTGGATTACTGGATTTAAAAATACGTCTACACCTATTAGACTTGGTTCGATTAGGGAAACAATTTCCTGTATCTTTGGTAAAATAAATGTTTCATAGCGTTCTTTGAATAGTTCTAAGTCTTCTGGTCCGGGTTCATTTTCACATAGCTTTTTGAAAGATAGCACACGAATATCATTTTGTAATGAATCAATACGCTCTTCATAAAAAGCCTTGTCGAACCCTTCTTTGTCAGCAACATCATAATGAAGTTCTGTTTGTGATCTACGCTTTTTCTTATAAGAATCCATGAGGATTTTCTCTTTTGCATTAAACATCATGATAAAAACAGTACGTTCTAGATTCATGATTTGATTTGCAACGCTTAATATTTCATCTAACACTTTTGCGCGTTCTTCTTCACTTAACTTTTTTATAGAGGATGGAACGAGGTTTTTGACATTCTCAAACGACTCTGAATTTATAATGTGTTGAAGAGAAAATTGAGCAACCTCTGGTAAACAAGGATCAGTTGTTTTGTCTAAGAGTAACAAGTCTTTAATCGTTCGCACTGTATTTTTGATCTCTTTTTGAGCTTGTCGAACTTTTTCTATGCTTCTTTCCATGTATTCTGGTTGTTTAAGCCGATTGAAAATGTATTCTCTTCTTTCTTCAAAATGTTGCTGTAAACGTGACATAGTTGTTTCCCCCTCTGTTTTCTGAATTAATTTAAAATTCCTCTTATATTGTATCATTAAAGTTTATGAATTGGGGACATAGCAAGGTTTATTTGGTATGCGTATTTTTAAGAATATACTTCTATTTTAAGAATGTTTTAACCCGGCTGAACGAAAGTTCAGTTTGTTTACACTCTTAAGTTGATGGGCATGTGGTGCTACCCCACATCCATCAACTTAAGAATTTTATAACACCCCAAAACAAAAAGTCATGAGCTAACGAGCCCATGACTTTTTATGTGCTATATCACAAATAATCTGGGAACACTTTACAGCCCTTTTCTTGCTCCATATCATGTCCAAAGAAAATAATCGGATTTTCTTTCCTAACAACATCTTTTAAACGTTTTATTGAAGATAAAGCTAAATCCGAATCAAATCCAGCAAACGGTACTTCATCTTCAAAGTTTTCTTTCGTATATGATGCATCAATAGTTAGTAACACTGGACCTGATTTTTCCGTCTCAATTAATAATGACTGATGCCCTGGCGTATGTCCCGGTGTATATATTAATTGCACACCTGGCACTACTTCATAATCCCCTTCAATGATTTTATAGTTTAAATTCGGCAATATACATTCTTTCAAATATTCCTCTCTGTGGAGTGCTACCTCATATTCAGCACGCTGTACAATAATTGGTGTATTTGTAAAAACGCCATTTCCTCCTGCATGATCAAAATGCAAGTGAGAACTAATGATATAAAGAATATCTTCTGGCTCATATCCGGCACGCTTTAAAATATTTACGATCCTATCGTTCTCATTCATTTTAGGTAAAACTTGTCCTTCAACAAATGTACCTTTAAAAAGATTCTCATTATTAAGCGCACTTTCTGGCATACCTGTATCTACTAAAATAAGTCCCTCTTCTGTCTCCAAAAGATAACACCAAACAGGTAAGTTTAGTAGTTTACCCGGTGTAAGTGTACTATTAACTGAAGAATGATCCAACATACAACGACCTGCTGGGAGGAAATAAAGCTTCTTTACTGTCATTATGTATCCACCTTTACAAATAATTTAGGATAAAACAATACAATATAATATTTCGCTTATTAGAAATAAACTCCTTCTCACCTTTCCGTAGAAAAGTAAACGTCAAGTAACTCCAAAATATACAATAAAGGTTGATTTTAGAGTTACTTTTCCACATTGGAATATCTTGTCTTATTCCCCTTTTTCGGTGGATGGGCAAAAACACCCTAATTCTAGAAATTCATCAGTTTCCATAAAACCAAACTTCTTATACACTGGTCTACCCATTTTTGAAGCCCCAAGCCATATTTGTGAAATACCTGAAATCTTAACTTCATCAACTAATTTAGTTAACAGCTTTGTTGCGATTCCTTGCCCACGATAATTTTCATTAGTATACATATTTGTGATATAAGCCTTTTTTCCAGTCTTATTGGTGTAACAAGGTGGAAATTCATAAAAAATTACTGCACCACAAGCTATAGTTTCTTCATTATCTTCCACTAGCCATTGAATTAAAGTACCTTCACTTAGTTTATTTTTAAAGAAAGCATATAGTTCTCTACCAATATCTATATTAGGTTCTATCCCCTCATCAACTAATTGCTTTTTTCTTAACTCGACCAATTTATCAATATCATCGATATTTGCTTTGCGATATTTCAACTTCTCACAACTCCTTTATAAAATTACAACTGACCAGCCCCATAGCATAATTAATTCTCATCATTTTACCATTGATTCTTATTAAACTAAACTGCCATTAAGTTATTTGGGGTATTTGCTCTTCTTTGCTTGATGGGGTCACCATATCATTTTAAGAAAATTGTACGCTAAGAAGTTTATAAAGGTGATATGCACTTAGTAAACGTTTGTAAATATTTTTTGATAGATTTATAAACGTTACAAACCTTTAAGTCACTTTTCCCATTAGTGAAAATAATATTCCAGTTGATATTTTAGAAAACATCGAATTTCCAGTGCCAAATAGTTCCTATTTAGCTGGAAAATAGTCTTAGCGTACACCAAACATCTTAATTTGTGTCCAAATTGTGTCTAAACGTACAATTTTCTTTTTTTGATATGGTGACCCCATCGCTATCAAGCTAATATTTTTATGTACCCCAAAACGAAATTTTTATCTCTTGACAGTTATTTATGTAAATTTAGCTCGTTTTTTTATTTTGGAGAACAACCAAATCCTTAAGTTGATGGATGTGCAACAGAACCACCCTCTCTATATTTTTTCAAACTTTGCAACAGAACCTTTAGAAGTATAATTTTTTCTGCATTTAAACTGTAATGAAGTAGTAACAACATCTTCAACTTATTTTCCATGTATTTTAACTTCGCTTAGAAATATTTGCACCAGAATCCAATTTTATTTTAATATTAAAAGAGATTAAATTAAATTGAATGGAGTGAATATTATGGCAAATGTACTTGTAATAAACTTTCTTGGGGAAGGTCATGTTAATCCACTTTTAGCTGTTGTTAGGGAGTTAATTCAACGCGGAGACAGCGTTGTTTCATATTGTATTGAGGATTATAGAAAAAAGATCGAAACAACAGGTGCAGAGTTTCGATCTTTTGAGAATTTTTTCTCACAAATTAATTTTATGGAACGAATACATGAAGATGGTAGTCCTATTATAATGTTATCTCATATAGTGGAAGCAACAGAACGTATTGCTACTCAAATTATAGAAGAAACAAAGGGAGAAAAGTATGATTATATGATATACGATAATCATTTCCCTGTAGGACGTATGATAGCCAATATTTTACAATTAACTAGCGTTGCTTCATGTCCAACTTTTGCTCTTAACCAATATGTTACTTTTAATGATGCGCAAGAATCAAAACAAGTAGATGAAACGGATCCATTATACCAATTTTGTCTAACAGAAATGGAAAGATGGACAAAACAATATGGAATGAAATTCAACAGTCTATATGACATTATGAATCACCCTGGTGATATTACAATTGTATATACTTCTAAAGAATATCAACCATATTCTGATACATTTGATCCATCATATAAATTTGTTGGTCCATCGATTGCTACTCGTAAAGAAGTAGGAGATTTTCCTATTGAAGATTTAAAAAATAAAAAAGTTATTTTTATTTCTATGGGAACAGTTTTTAATGAGCAACCAGGGTTATATGAGAAATGCTTTGAGGCTTTTAAAGATATAGAAGCGATCGTTATATTGGTTGTTGGTAAAAAAATAAATATAAACCAGTTTGAAAACATTCCATTTAACTTTAAATTATATAATTATGTTCCGCAATTGGAAGTATTGAAACACACGGATATATTTGTTACGCATGGCGGAATGAATAGCTCGAGTGAAGCGTTATATTTTGATGTACCATTAGTTGTGATTCCAGTGACAGGAGATCAGCCTTTAGTTGCGAAACGAGTAACAGAAATGGGAGCCGGAATAAGGCTTAATCGTAAAGAATTAACTTCTAAATTGTTACGTGAAGCTGTACAAAAAATAATGAATGATGTGACATTTAAGGAAAATAGTCGTAAAGTTGGAAAATCGCTTCGGGATGCTGGAGGATATAAAAAAGCTACTGAAGAAATTATAAAATTTATGTCTAATCATCAAACGTCAAAATAATATAGGGTGTTTTTTCCCAAATCCCCGAAATGGGGAATTTAGCTTAATTCATGGGGTACCGCCACATCACCATCAAGCTAAGAAAATACAACTACCCCCAGAACGAAAAATTGTGCTTACTTGTAATAAAAATCTCATTTTTTCGTTTTGGGGTGTTATAAAATCTTTAAGTTGATGGGCATAGGGTGGGACCCCAAACAGTACGATTTTATTTCAAAGACACAACGATCTTACTACACACTTTTTATTTATCCCACACTCTCATCTGCTAGTATTACTATTTTTTATTACTAATGTTGCCGTTTCACTCGGATGGCTAAGAGGAAAATGATGGCCATATGGAACAAAATCAACCTTACCAAGATGCAATGGAGCAGAATAGCCTCTGTCATAATCCCCCCAAATAATGTGAAGATTATACATTGTTACTTCATTGAAATCACCTTGATCGTTTTTCAGTAGTAAACTGTTAAGCTGAACCGTAGTATTTAAAATTCTAGGAGAAGTAAAACTTTTACTTATTTTTTCAATATAATGTTCAGGGATGCTCTCCGTACTTTCAAACAAACCATTACTTAATAAATAACGCCCTATCAAATTAGTAGTTGCCAATTTTAATGTCCATTTGTTCATAAATTGAGGAACATTTAGCGATTTAGCATTTTTTTTAGCAACAGGTGGCTGAAGTAAAGTGATTGAATACTTCTTATCTATATACTTTTGTACCAATGCTTCCAGAAGAATAAACGCACCGAATGAATGGCCAATTAGATGTGCACCATTAGTAGCTTTCTCCAATAACTTTTTCACTACATTCAAATAGATATCTAGAAGATTTTTCTCTTGTTTAAAAGGAGAACGTCCCAAACCTGGAAGATCCAAGATCCATACAGGTTGACCAGTTTTTTCATGAAGCTCTTGTGCTAAAGGAAATAAATCCTCTCCATCACTCAATAAACCATGTAATAAAATAAACGGTTTACCCTCTCCTTGTAATTGGTAAAGGGTAGTGTTATCGCATAATGTTCGTTTAAATAAATGATTATGCTGGCCATTTTGATACATCATTCGATAATCCAGATCAGCTACTACGGCAGGGAAAAATTTCATTACACTCGTCTTCTTAAACCAATCTCCTCCCATAATTTTTTTCGCTGAAACATTTGAAAATTTTCGTTTTGTAATAAAATTCAGTCCATCAGAAGGAATTTTTGTTATTTTACTTACTCCACTATTCAAAATTGCTTTCATAAGTGGCATTGGGACAGAGATTTTTGGTGCCCTCATATTCATACTTTCCGACATAATACTTAATAATTCAGCAATGTTCTGATCGTGCTGTTTGTCTTCAACAAGTGTATATGTTTGAATAGTCGGTTGCTCCAATCTGAAAACCTGCACAATAAACTTCGCAAGCTCATCGTTTGAAATAAGTGGTAACCTATATCCCTTACCTCCAGGAATCACTGGCATGAGCCCTCTTCGCATACTCATCACAAGCAAACCTAATCCTGCTATCTGCTCTGTACTCCCTGTTTTACTACTACCGACTACAGTTGGCGGATTAATTACAGAAAGCGGATAACCTACTGCTGATGCCTGGTGACGGATATAAAGATCTGCTAAAAATTTTGTTCTCTCATATGGATTTTTTATTTTCAAATAATTGTTTCCTTCTTTAAACACATCAATTGCAATCTTGCTATTTTTATCATCAAAGGGACTCATATAACCTACAACATGAATAAATTGTTGCAAGCCCTTCAATTGATGAATACTTTTAGCTAATTCACTAATATGTTTGGCGCCATTTAAAAATACGGAAGCTGCCTCTTTACTTGTCACTTGAATATCCATGGGGCCTCCTGCGTGAATAATCACATCCGTTTTCAATATCCTCTCCTTATCTTCAGCACTTAGACCTAAATCTATTTCCGTCAAATCACCTTCAATAAAGTGCATAACTGCCTTTTTTAAGATGCCTCTTTCTTGTAAAATGCGTGTTGCTTTACTTTTCGACCTCACTAAAAGAAGAATTTTAACATCCTCTTTAGCTAATTCTTTCACTAATTGCTTTCCAATAAAGCCTGTTCCACCAATTAAAAATACTGTTCTCATATAAAATCCCCTTTTAGTACTATTCAGTACTAATTCGATGTAAAAAAAAAGCTTCTTTTATCGAAGCAAGTTAAATAAATGATCTGCTGTTTTCGTGATTACAGTTGCATCCTTCAATGTTTCTGAAATAAATAACGCTCCTTCAAGATTTGTAATAAAAAGTGATGCAACCTCATCAATATTAATCGTATTTCTGAATTCTCCATTCTCTAACCCTTGTTTAAGTAATAGAGAAACTTTCTTTTGTAATTCTGTAAAAAAAAGACCTATTTTTTCTTTTATTTGCGTGGCCTGTGTAGGACTTTGAATATAAAGAGTAATAAATGGACAGCTCCCCTTATACTCTCTCGACTGAACTCCTTGTGATAATTGCTTTAAAAACAGTTGGATACGATCTTCAACTAAAAATTGGTTCTGAGAAAGTACGTCATCAATTGCAGATTGATACATTTCAATCCAATAATCAACGACCCCTTCTAATAATTCTTCCTTATTAGAAAAGTGATAATACACATTAGACTTTGAAACTTTGCTTACACGTACTAATTCATCCATACTTGTATAAGCAAACCCTTTTTCTAAAAATAATGTTGCAGCTACTTCAATCACACGTTTTTGATTCATTAATTTTACCTTTGTCATAACTAGAACTATATAGTACTAATTTAAATGTTGCAAGTATTTATGTTAATTTAGAAAAAAGTTTGATTAA
>NZ_JBALMG010000152.1:0-187 GCF_036963225.1 Bacillus sp. JJ783
ATGAGATGTTTTTTAGTATTACTATTCTTTTAATAAATCTATTAATCCATTCCCTTCAGATGTACGTTCATACCCTAAAGGTACAGTCCTTTTTATAAGTTGCGCGTATATTTCCGGCTCTGATAATTTTCTACCGTACTCTCTCTCACACTGCTTTATGAGAAGTGCTAGCGCCCCAGCGACATGC
>NZ_JBALMG010000152.1:202-1314 GCF_036963225.1 Bacillus sp. JJ783
GCGTCGCCATTGAAGTACCACTTAATACTGCATATTTCCCCTCTGGATACGTAGACAGTATTTCATCACCCGGCGCTACTAAATCAATTTCTTGATTTGAATTACTAAAGCATGAAATTTTCCGCTCTAAATTAACAGCACCTACTTCAATTACTTCAGAATAAGCACCTGGAAAATCTAATTCTGAAGTATCATCGTTACAATCCCCATCATTTCCAGCAGCGCATACGACAAGTACGTCTTGTTTTACCGCATTTTGAATAGCTTCATGTAACTCTGGTACATCTTGCGGGCCACCAAGTGACATTGAAATAATTCTCACTTTCTCTTTATTCGGTCCTCTCCAATTTACAGCATAATGAATGGCCTCGATAATTTGCTCATAGCTTCCAGAACCATCTCCAGCTAATACTTTTAAAACTAACATTTTAGCAAGTGGTGCTACACCTAATACACCCACTCCGTTTTCGGTTGCTGCGATTGTCCCTGCTACATGAGTACCATGGCCATTATTATCAAGATAAATTTTCGAATCACCTTCATAATCTTTCGTGAAATTTCTCCCACCAATAATACGATCTTTTAAATCTACATGATTTATATCACAACCTGTATCTAAAACGGCAACGACAATATCTTTCCCTTTCGCACTCTTTTCCCATACTTGCGGAGCATGAATCAGTTGTACACCTGGTGGAATTTCATTTACTTGCTCAACCACTTTATTTACAGTAAACGGAATTAATTTAATGCCTTTTTGTTTATTCGCTGTACTACTATTCATCGTAATCCCTCCTGAAAATGTATTATTTTCATTTCAGACCACTATTGAATACGTTTAGATTTAACATTCGTTTTATTCGTTCCATTTCCCTTCCTCTCAAATATTTCTCAATAAACAAAAGAAAAGGACCGATTATGGTCCTTTTCTTTTTCAGTTTTTCAAAAGAATAATAAATTAAGACTAAATCTCACTCTTGTTCAAAAACTGCTCAATTTCTTTTATTACATGTTTTGCGCCTTCTATACTAACAGTAATGCTTCCATTTGCTAATGAAATATTTTGGTCTGAAACATCACCTGTTATTTGACAAGCATTGTAAGGTTGATAT
>NZ_JBALMG010000152.1:1356-23792 GCF_036963225.1 Bacillus sp. JJ783
TTCCTAATACATCTCGTAATTCTTTAGGAATAACTATCCGTCCCAATTCATCTACTTTTCGAATAATTCCTGTTGCTTTCATGTTACTCCCCCCTTACTCTCTATTAATTTTTTTCACCTCGCTATTTTCATTTTATCACTATATATTTGGTAATGGCTTACTCTTTTTAGAAAATATAGTACAAAAGTTAAAAAAACACATTTAACGAATATTCAATCTTTCTTTCAATTGTTTTAAATAACGAGATCGTATAATTAAGAAGTATACAACTTGAATACTTACAAAAATACTTAATACAATTGTATTTTCTTTAAACAGTGAGTACTCAAACATCTGTCCTAACGCAGTTAATGCTACTGCCCCGTGTAATGTTGCAACTCCAACTGGAACGAAGAATAAAAGCGCTAAGCGGATTGTGACTACTTTCGATAATTCGCCTCTCGTCAATCCAACTTTTCGAATCATTTCAAATAAACGAGTATCGTCCTCCAAATCAGAAAATAAGCGGAAGTAAAGGAAGCTTCCTGCACAAACGAAAAATACAATACCAATAAAGAAACCTACAAATAAAATGGGTCCTGCGATTTGTAAACTTTGATTTTGATCGTACTCTTCTGCACTAAACGTTGCATGTTCTTGATAAGGCTTAATCTGATTCGTAAGCTCTTTACCAACCTCAATTTCATCTTTCGTTCCTTTTGTTTTATACATATAATCTTTTTCTTCTTTAAATCCATCTTGTAATGACTCATATTGATTTTTAGAGATTACATACACATTACCCATAAGTATTTTACTTAGTGAAGAATCATTAACTTTTTTCACATTTAAGGGCTCATTGGCATTTTGGAAAGAAATTTCTTTTCTTTCCTTTATCGGTGGCCCTGGTATTTCTACTGATAGAAATAAGGCTTCTTTGTCTGATAAAGTATTGAACGGTTCCCCCGTTAACTTCGCATACTCCTTATAATCTGATTCTTTTATAAAACTGGCGTTTCTTAACGACTGCTCCTCCGTTGTCTTCGATGAAATATTTATTTTTGAAGCTGCTATATTATGTTTCTTTAATCCTTCGTCAATAATCTTCAGATGCTGTGACTCATTGCTATTACCTTGCTTAGAATGATAGTGAAACGCAATTGGTCTGTCCATAATTTCTTTCGTCATCGAAGCAAACCCAACCAATGTACCTATTGCTGAAAATGCTACTGTTGAAATAATTGTTACAATAAAGAACATCCTTGCATTATCTCTCATACGGTATGCTAAATCTGACAAAGTAATAATATTTGTCTGTGTCCAATAGAAACGTTTACTTTTTTTACATAATCGAATAATAAAGACGCTCAACTGCTTGTACAGCAAATACGTACCGATAGTGACTACCGTTGTAACAGGAATCATCATAATAAATACCATTGCACCATGTGACATAAGAGCGCCTGCATAACCAGCACTAAGCAATACTACTGCTAATATAGAAGAAATAATTGATGCTTTCGGTTCTGGCTTCGCCTCTGCTGATCCTCTAAACAATTTCATAATTTTATTTTTACGAACCATTCCTGCACTGAACAATGAAATAATCATAAATAATACGAAAAACATAATACTCGTTACAACAATCGCTTTCATCGGTATGTAATAGGATAAAGAAATATCTAATTTTAAAATCATCGGGGCTACAAATATTAATATTCCTGAAAATAACATACCTGAAAGAATCCCAAAAATTATTGCCCCTATTCCAATCATAATATTTTCAAAGAAGATAAGACGCTTTAATTGATATTTCGTCATACCTAGCATCATTAAAATTCCTAGTTCACGCTTTCTCGTTTTTAAAAACATTCCCATTGAATATAAAATAAAGAAGAATGTAAATAAGTAAATAATAGACTGTGCAAAAGACATACTTACGAATACGTACTGTCCTAACTCTCCCGCACTTAATGCCGGATGGAACGCAAAAAATGAATACACAAAAAAGGCCATAATGGCAAATGCACTACTCAAAAAATAAGCTGAGTATGTTCGTCTATTTCGCGTTACATTTCGAAATGCGAGTTCTCTAATGTTCATACTACTTCTCCGCCCTTCTACTAACTATGCTTTTATATTAGTAAAGTACGGAAATACCTTCCATCGATTCAAATGACAAAAACCTTACATTATTGAAAGGTTTAAAAAAATTGCTTATACAAAACAATTTATTTATAATAACTTCATTCATATTCATACACGCATTCTATTGTATATTCGTTAGTTTTGCGAAATAATAAAGGATAGAAGTATGTTTCAATATACATATAAACTTATTTACCGCTTTAATATGAATAGGAGGAAAACATAATGACATTACAAGAACAAATTATGAAAGCACTACATGTTCAACCTGTAATTGATCCGAAAGTAGAAATTCGTAAACGAATTGATTTCTTAAAGGATTATGTAAGAAAAACAGGTGCTAAAGGATTTGTACTTGGAATTAGCGGCGGACAAGACTCTACACTTGCAGGACGTTTAGCGCAGCTTGCAGTCGAAGAAGTTCGTAATGAAGGTGGTAACGCAACATTTATCTCCGTACGTCTTCCGTACAAAGTACAAAAAGATGAAGATGATGCACAATTAGCATTACAATTTATTCAAGCTGATCAATCTGTTGCTTTTGATATCGCTTCAACTGTTGATTCCTTCTCAAATCAATATGAAAACTTATTAGGTGAATCATTAACAGATTTCAATAAAGGAAACGTAAAAGCACGTATTCGCATGGTTACACAATATGCAATCGGCGGACAACAAGGATTACTTGTTATCGGAACTGATCACGCGGCTGAAGCTGTAACAGGATTCTTTACAAAATTCGGAGATGGCGGTGCAGATTTATTACCATTAACAGGTTTAACGAAGCGCCAAGGACGTGCTTTATTACAAGAGTTAGGTGCAGACGAGCGACTTTACTTAAAAATGCCAACAGCTGATTTATTAGATGAAAAACCAGGTCAAGCTGATGAAACAGAATTAGGTATTACTTACGATCAATTAGATGACTATTTAGAAGGTAAATCCGTTCCAGCTGACGTTGCTGAAAAGATCGAGAAGCGTTACAAAGTGAGTGAACATAAAAGACAAGTCCCAGCATCTATGTTTGATGATTGGTGGAAGTAAATTATATAGAAAAAGAAGCTAAATGGAAATTAGCTTCTTTTTCTATATATTAACGAAATACCCCTACTCTTTTCTCTAATAAATCCTGCAAACAATCTTCATGTTGTTTATTAAACAATGGCGGCATTTTGTCTAACGGGAAAAACTTCAGATCTAATGTTTCATCACCGTCTATTTTTTTGTTCCCTCCAACGATTGAAAACCTAAAGAATATTACAATTGCCTGTGCCTGATCTCCATTCGGATATGTTTGAAAATATTTCGTATACACACCAATGAGCTCATCAATTTCCACATCATATCCTGTTTCTTCTTTAATTTCTCGGATCGCAGTTTCTGCAGCAAACTCCCCAATTTCCATTGCACCGCCCGGAAATCCCCAAGCATTAAAGTCTCCTCTTTTTTGCAGAAGCACTTCACCAAATTCATTAAATACACAACCACCTGCAAAATTCAAAATAACATAATCATGCCCTATTTTTTCACGTAATTCCTTTATATAATTCGCCATCTGCTCCTCCTTTTTATCCATCTTCCATCATTCTTTTTTATCTTTTTCAAGCAATTCAATAATCCAATCTAACTTCTGATTCATATTGATCACGTGTTGTTTTTTCATAGTGTTGTTTTGCAATAATCTTTTAATGAACAGAGTAAATGATACAAAAAACAAAACGATAAGTCCGATTACTAAACAAGTATATATCAATGTGAATATATTATTTTCGAACAAATTCATTCAGCTTTCACATCCTCTATTTTCAATTATTTTATCGCACAATTCAAAACAGTCAATACAATGATTATAAAACGCAAAAAGAGCACCTTTTAAAGATGCTCTTTTTCATTAATACGTAAATGTAATTGTCGCTAACGAATAACCTGTCATTGCACTATATGGCGCAACTTGATAAGATACACGCTTTGCACCTTTTGGCCAAGTTATTTCATTTAATACTTTCTTTATATCTTGCATTGTTCCATCCATTGACTGCTTATATCGTACTTCTACTTTTTCTGGCTTGGAAGCAAATTGTTGCTGTAATTTTTTCTTAAAATCATTGTAATTTTCCGCTCCATATTGTGCAGATAAATACTTTAAATTTGTTTCTTTTAACATTTGTTCATATACAGCAGTTTTTGAACTACCGGCTTTTATTTTGCTTGTTAATTCACCAAAGTAACTTGTAGT
The DNA here is from genome assembly GCF_036963225.1 of Bacillus sp. JJ783. NCBI lineage: Bacteria > Bacillati > Bacillota > Bacilli > Caryophanales > Bacillaceae > Bacillus > Bacillus sp. JJ783. The sequence continues at coordinate 5,721 of NZ_JBALMG010000152.1, forward strand.
TGCCGCTGGATATTTACTACGATCCCATTCATGGTCTTTGCTTAATTGGTCATCAGACATATTAAAATATGAATATGTTACGCGCCCAGCTTTATCTGGCACCGGATCATCGAATGTAGTATCAAGGTGGTACCACTTGTTATCAATGTTCACTAAATTCCATGCATGAGCTTGTCCATTCCCTGTACCTGTTACAATATGATTTTGAATACCTGCTTCTTTTAGTAATTGATATGTTAACAATGTATATCCTTGGCAAACGGCAGAACGATTCGCTAACGCTTCATACGCTGTATATGCTTGATAAGACGTATCATATGATACTTGTTTCACAACATAATCATGAATAGCTTTCACTTTTTCATTTTCATCCATGCCTTGTTTAATGATAGAATTTACAATTGCTTTCGCCTGAGACTTTACATACTGTGTTTGCTCTTTTGATTCACGATACTTCACTTGTAATGTAAATGTATAATTCCCAGGCATCCCTTTTATAGAATATTTAGTAGACGCTACATTATATTTTACATACTCATCAGCATCTACAATTTTATTATATTCTTTGTATAATTGGTCCATAACATCTCTAGCATTTCTATCTTTTGTTTTATATGCGATTGTAATATTTTCATCTCGATTATCAATATGTTTTTTTAATTCTTTTCGAAAATCATTTAATAATTTAGCATCTGATTGTGTAGTAACTACAGTCGATTTCGTAGCTGCGTAAGATACAGACGACGCGTGTAAGCCACCCATTACAATTGTTGAACAAAGCAGGGCAACTGTCACATACTTATTTGGCTTTCTCATCTTGTCACTCCTTACATTCTATAACTATACGAAAAAGTATCGTATAGTTTCAGAGTATACAATACTTTTCAAAATAGGTCATATGAGATTATGCATATTTAACATTGTAAAAAGGTTGTTCTTTTTACAAGAACAACCTTCTTCATTAACAAGTTTGTAATACACAGCATGTATTTTCAAAATGGCGATTTTTCAAGTCTTCATTTCCAATACAGAAATAAAGCATTCCTAAATCTCCCCACATCATATTACAATTTTTAGTATCTGAATCAATTTGGAATAAGAGCGTCATATGCTGTGGATCTATTCCCATATATTGTCCAGTCTCATACAATACCTCGTCTTGTACAGAGAATGGTTCTCCAAACATTTGATGATTATCATAGTTGTCTGGGATTAGCTCTTCAAGTAATTGCAAGAAACGATCTGAATCCGCCTCATCTTCAATGAAAAGCTCAGGTAATTTATACGTCAGTTCAAATGAAATTGCACATTGATTAAATTCCCCCTGAACTTCATCTGCTCTACGTAATTTCTCTACAGGGATATCATAATAAAGTCCACGTCCAACTTTGGTTGGATCCACATCTTCTTCAAAGTAATTTTCAATACTAAAGAAATATAACATCCCTGTCTTAGGAAGATTGTGATCCATACCAACGTTTTGTAAATCACTTAAATTAAACTGTGCGATAAAACGTAACGGATTCTCTTTGTATGTTGGATATTCAAATGTATCCGGCAAATCAGGAACTCCGCCCATTTTTGAACTACCTATCGCAATTGTTTCCTGTTGTTTTGGCACAACTTTTACACAAGGAAATACAGTATTAATAAGCTCCTCTTTTAAATGTGTCAGTCCATATTTATCAATTAACACTTCAATTTTTTTATCCATAAATTCTCCTTACATTTACATACTTATTTGTATCATAGCACAAAGATTATACTCCATTCATTGTAAATTCAACAAGCTCAAGAAAAAACGGGCTCTTCCCTCGTACGCGAACAAGTTTAAAAGAGCATAGTATACATTGTTCCTACAAACATGATATCTCATAATTTCTTACAGTATACTTTCCCTCGTTCATTTTCACTTTTAATATAAGGAGGAATTCCACATGGGTTACGGATATAGTTGCGGTGGTTACGGCGGTGGTTACGGTTACGGCGGTAGTTGCGGTGGTGGTTGTGGTTATGGAGGTTTCGCTTTATTAATCGTTTTATTTATCCTTCTAATCATCATTGGAGCTAGCTGTTGGGGCGGCTTTGTAGGCTGCTAGTAAACTTAAAAACTATTGTAAAAAAGCGCGTAAAATACGTGCTTTTTTGCCATTTCAAAATTTATTTATATGAAAGGGAGTACGTTTATGAAGATTGATGGTGTTTTCGAGGGAGGCGGTGTACGGGGAATTGCACACGTAGGAGCAATTTGCGCGTTAGCTGAAAAAGGCTATGAGTGGGAACGTGTTGCAGGGACATCAGCTGGTGCTATTATCGCAGCGCTTTTAGCAGCAGGATACTCCTGTTCCGAATTAAAAACGATTGTAACTGACATTGATTATGAAAAATTCACTAAAAAAACTTTTCTTGATAGAATCCCCTTTATTGGTAAAGGATTAAGCGCTTGGTCTACTCTAGGCATTTATTCAAATGTATTTCTCGAAGAATGGCTAGAGGACCTGCTTCGAAAAAAAGGAATTCATTTATTTACAGACTTACCCGATTTGAATAAACTCAAAATTATCGCTTCAGATATAAGCAATGGTAAAATGGTTATTTTTCCCGATGACTTGCCAAACTATGGATTTTTAAATTATCGCTTCCCTATCGCTAAAGCAGTTAGAATGAGTGGAACCATTCCTTTCTTCTTCGAACCAGTGAAATGGAGAACACCGAAATGGAAACAACCTTGTTATATGGTTGACGGCGGTATTTTAAGTAATTATCCAATTTGGATTTTCGATTCACCGACTTCTCCTCGCTGGCCTACCTTTGGATTTCATTTTGTAAAAGATGAGATTCAAGCTGATCCCACCCACTATGAAGAACCTATTTCCATGTTCAAAGGACTATTTAAAACGATGATGCAAGCTCATGATTTACGTCATTTAGATAAAGAATCGAAGGCTAGAACTATTACAATTCCAACAGGAACCATTACAAGTACTAATTTTCAATTAACTAAAGAAGAGAAAGAATGGCTCTATAACTCTGGTTATAATGCCGCTAATAAGTTTTTACAATCTTGGAACTTCAGGCAATATGTTGATGAATATAGAGACGGAAATCAGGATCGAAAAACAAATCGGTATTTCCGTCAACTTGACTCATAATTATATTATTTTCCCTATCACACTTTAATAGTAAATAAGCCTAATAATATAGTACATTATTAAGCTTATTTACTTCTTATGTACTCTCCCATTATTTAAGGATAAGTTAACCCTTCTGCTTCTTCTGCGGTAATTACTATGTAACGATTTCCAGTTCTTAACCCTAATAATTCTGCTTTTTCAATTGCATCCTGTTTTGTTTCCGCATAAGCAGCTAAATATTTATCTCCATCAATCATTTGGCAAATCACATATTGTTTCATGGTTTTCTCCTTTTACCCTTTAATTAATTGCGCGATCTTTTTTATTCCAACTTCAATTTCTTCTATAGTTGCATAGGAATAAGAAAGACGTAAAAATTGGTTAGCACTTCTATCATACAAAGTGCCTGGGTTTAATAACACCTTTTCTTGCAAAGCTTTGTCAAATAAACTACGATTCGAAATTGGTATATTCATATATAACCAAATATAAAAGCTTCCTACTGGCTCATGCCAAGTTGCAATGCCACTACAATACTTTTCTAACATACTTATCATAAAATCTCTACGTTTTTTCAATTCACTTCTTACAAACTGTAAATGTTCATCATACAATCCATTTTCAAACCACTCCGCTGCAATCTGCTGGGATATAGAACTTGAACCATAATCAGTTTGCATTTTTATATCTGCTAATCTTTGAATAACGGATTCTGATCCAACAACCCATCCAATTCTTAAACCAGGACTAATGACTTTGGACATACTTCCAATATGTAGCACGATACCATTTTTATCATATGCCTTTAAAGGCTTTGAAACTGGTGCATCGAACCATAAATCTTGATATACCGCGTCCTCAATAATAGGCAATCCAATTTCATTACATATCTCCATCACTTCTTCCCTCTTCTTAGCGTTCATACTAAAATTGGTCGGATTATGAAAAGATGGGATTGTATATAAAATAGATGCGTTAAATTGTTTCTTATATTTTATAATATATGAAGTATTTATACCATTCTCATTCATTGGTATTCCAATCAAGCGCATTCCTGCTGATTGAAATACATTAAGCGAATATAAATATGATGGTTTTTCTAATAAAATTGACGCTCCTTTCGGAAGAAGACCCATAGAAATAAGTTGCAGTGCTTGAATTGCCCCCGAAACAATTAAAATAGAGTCAGGAGATACATATACCCCATGCCCTTTTAAATATTCCGCAATTTTTTTTCTTAAATGGAGATTTCCTTTCGGTTCCTCATACCCAAGTGTAACATTTGATTGTAAAATTTTATCAATAATACCCTTCATCTTTTTCTCAGGCAAGAGACTCGGTGAAAGTTCACCTGTTCCTAATCGAATTACATTGGGAGTAAATTCAGCTTGATTAATCTCTTGTACAGCAGGAAGATTCGGATAATGAAGTCCTGTTTCTACATAAGACTGCCAGTTTGGAGGCGGGGCATATGTAGAAGTACTCTCACTATTATTTATAACAATTGTTCCCTTCCGGCCATTCCCCTCAATATACCCTTTTGCTACTAATTCATCGAAAGCCATTACAATTGTACTTCGATTCACTTCAAACGTATGCGCCAAACTTCTTTGTGAAGGTAATTTAGTTCCAACTGTCCATTCCCCATTAACAATTCTTTCTTTTATATAAGATTCTATTTGTTTATATAAAGGAATAGACGAAGACATATTAGGTTTCCAAACGAGCCTTTCCACTATATCACCTCACATACTTTATGGTTGGTAACCTATCCAACCATATGGATGGATACAAATTTTCATTTCTTCTATACAATATACACTATCATAACTAATCACATTAAGTAGGAGGTAATATGATGAGTGAAGCAATTATTCACGGTATCATCCTTGCATTTGGTCTTATCATTCCATTAGGTGTCCAAAATGTTTTCGTCTTTAATCAAGGCGCGAGTCAACCAAATATTTGGCGAGCTGCTCCTGTAGTCTTGACTGCATCTATATGTGATACATTATTAATATTAATTGCTGTACAAGGTGTATCCCTTGTACTCCTTACTTTTTCTTGGTTAACAACCACTCTGTATATGATTGGATTTTTCTTTCTTATGTATATGGGCTGGGTTATTTGGAGAAGCGATCCTTCAAATGATGTAAAGCAAGAAAAAAGCATGCCTTTAAAAAATCAAATTATTTTCACCGCATCGGTTTCATTACTAAATCCACACGCAATTTTAGATACAATTGGTGTAATCGGAACAAACTCTATACAGTACATAGGAAGTGAGAAATGGGCTTTCACTTTTGCAACAATTATAGTTTCTTGGATTTGGTTTATTAGTTTAGCTTTTGCTGGAAAATTTCTAAAAGGATTAGACTCGACAGGAAAAACGATTACAGTATTAAATAAATTTTCAGGGCTAATCATATGGGGAGTCGCACTTTATATGTTAAAACAAGTTATTTTTCCTAACTAATTAAAGAGAATTGCATGTTGTGCAATTCTCTTTCGGATTATGACGTTGGTTCCGGCTTCTGTTTTACCATCATTGTATCTTTTGCTGGTTTAATCCAAATAATTGCTATGACCGCACCAATAGCAGCGAAGATGCTTGTTAAATAAAATACTTCATGGTCCGCCCCTTTCATAAAAAAAGAATACAGGGGTGGTCCAGCTGCTACACCGATAAATCGCATTGAACTATAAAATGACGTAACTGTCCCCCTCTGCTCTTTTTCAATCCCTTGTGTAATAAGAGCATCTAGACACGGTAACGCCATACCAATTCCTCCCCCCATAATAACGAGACAAAGAAGTAGCAAATAGATTCCTTTTAGAAATAAAGGTAAGAATACAGATGCAGCAGCCAGTAAAAATCCAATATAGATACACTTTTTCATAATATCTTGTTTATCTCCAATTTTTTTACCAGCCATATATGAGCTAAGTGATAGTACAAGTAAAGGAATAGCGAGTACACACCCTTTCCATATACCATGAATATCGTACTTCGACTCCAATATAGTTGACAGATAAAAAAGTATTCCGAATAAAATAAGCATAATAATTGCACCTAGTATAAAAATGGCAATTAACCATCTTCCCTTTTCTCGAAACGTAGAGATAATAGATTGAATAAATTCTTTAAGTGGTGGGACTTCTTCTTCTTGTTTCTTCGCCTTTACTAGCACCAGTAGTAAAACAATCGATATTACACATAAAACTGGAATCGCCCAAAATGGTAAGAACCATACAATAGCTGCAAGAGCTGATCCTAATATGGGACTCAATACTTTTCCAAATGTATTTGACGTCTCAATGATTCCTAAACCTGCACTAACCTGTTTTTCATCTTTGTATAAATCACCTACACATGGTATGACAACTGGCATAGCACCAGCAGCACCTATCCCTTGAATTGCTCTTCCGATAAGAATCCAAACATAAGGGTTATCAACTTTCCATGATACCCAGCCCGTTATCGCTCCTCCAATAGCTGCAATTAATAAACTTGGAACCATTACCATCTTTCGTCCCCATCTATCTGATAAATAACCAGCAATCGGTATAAGTATAATTGCAATGATAGAATAAATTGTAATAATCATGGATACTTGGAAAGATGAAATATGTAATTTCTTTTCAATGGTTGGCAGGATTGGAATAAGCATTGAATTACCTAGCGTCATAACAAGTGGAACTGATGCAAGTGCAATTAAACAACAGTTTTCTTTTTTTAACATGTTAATTTCGGAACCTTTCATCATATATTTCTTACCATATAATAGCCCTGCTGGAAATTATTTTTACATTCCATCAGGGCTATTTCATCTTTACTACTTTCCATTTACAACAAAAGAAATCGGGTAAAATATAGCATTACTCCTATTCTTTGAATCCTGTTCACAATATATCCATACCAATTAATTGAAAATAAAAAAGAAAGGAAGAATCCTTCCTTTCTCCTATAACCTTCTACATTTAGCGAGTATATCCGCCACCAAGCTGTTGTTCTGCCATCGCTACAAGGCGTTTTGTAATTTCACCGCCTACAGAACCGTTTGCACGTGAAGAAGTATCAGCTCCAAGCTGTACACCAAACTCTTGTGCAATTTCATATTTCATTTGATCTAGAGCTGCTTGTGCTCCATGTGATGCTAATTGATTAGCGTTACGATTTCTAGCCATTACCGATCACCTCCTTATATATATTAAATTGTATCAAATCCGAAATTAAATACATGGTAATTTTTGGTTATTTATTCTGTAAAAAAAAAGGAGTCTCTTAAACGAGACTCTTACATCATTTCATCTTATGAGGTTACTACTTCTAATTTTCTATTTGTTAATGCTCTCATTTCTTCTTTCAATATATCTTTCGCATTATGCCCAAACCATTCAAGCGAAGCAAAATGATTAGTATCTCTCACTTCCCGGATGATTTCATCATAATTTACTATACCTTCAAATAATGGGACCATTCCTATACGACTTCCAGCAGCAGCATATACATTATTTGGTTCAAACACGTGTAAATACTCCGCTGATGATATATTCTTAAAATGGTAATGTTGTATCCACGGCTTTAGTCGCTGGAAACTATCTATCGGGTCTGCACCAGACTCCCATATATGAAGAAAATCAAGGTTTATTTTTAAATATGGATGATTTACTTCTTCTAACAATTTCAAAGTAGACGGTAAAGTATCCGTTAACGTATTTGGATGTGTTTCTAATAGTATATACATATTGTGCTGAGCAAATAAATCACAAATCATGCGAATTCGCTTCACATACTCTTTTCTCTCTTGTTCCAAGAAATCCTCACTACCTTTTTGCCCAGCAAACGTACGAATTTTATTTGTATTAAACCAATTAGCTAGTGTTACCAACTGTTCACATTTTTCCAGCGTTTTTTGAAAATCTGCTAATAATGATATGTCCAAGTAATCACTTATCATCGTAACTTCTAAATTTTTATCCTTTAAATAATCTATTTCTCGTTCTGTCGTTTCACGCTCTTGCATATATAAATTTTGTGCATGGGTCCCCCACAACTCAATTCCTTCAAAACCGTTTTCATATGCAAATTGAACAATATCAGTAAATGAAATTAGCTGATGGCGAAATGAAATTGTACATAGCGAATATTTCATTGGTTTGAGCTCCCTTACCTTAAATTCAATGAACTTGTATTAGTTAAGACAGACTGATTTGTTTTCATATCTTTCCATGACAGAAACTGTCTCTCTAATTCATCCTTAATCTGCAGTTCAATTGTATTCATTTCATCAAGTTTTTCAATAATCGGTAATAACATATCTTTATTATTTGTCATTGCCATTTTAATAGCACGGTACTGTACATTTGTAAACCCTTGTACAATGTCTTCCACTCGATCACACCAATAATCAAATTCTTGCTCCGAATATTGTAGAGTTTCACGGAAGTATGCAAAGGCATGTTCATAGCTATATTTACGTATTGCCAATACGGGTATTTGCTTTACTGCCGTTACGAGCCCGGAAAGTGAATACCCATCCTCTTCATTTACCATTTTTATTATTAATTCTTTTAATTCCATTGTTAGTTCATTATCATCTTTTTTGAATGTTTCCATGAAATAACTTTCTACCATCTCTTGTGTTGGCTCCTGAATTCCTTCTATATCAATGAAATAGCCTCCACCAAATGGGTTGTCTTTAACAGAATGGAGCACTTTTTCTCTTTCCATATTCCCTTCCCAGCGAAAATCAGGATCAAGCATGAACCATTCATCTTCTTTCTCTGTCTTCGATATCATCAAGTAATGCGGAAACGGTTTTTGATGAAACTTATTTTCTCTCTCAGGCAATAAAGACATATCAACCATTACAATTACGTAACGATTTTCCGGCTTATTTTCTACTAATTCTAAAAATGTTTCTACATTGCTATTTTTATCTTTTGAATGATCGTACCATTCGTTCACTTTAATACCATACAATTTTTCATACCAGAGTAAGTAGTTATCATGGTTAATGTTTTCGGAATGATAAGAAATAATCCCGCCTTCTGTTATATCAAAATCTCCATCCCATAATCCGAAATAAAATGGCCGGAAATCTATATCACTACGCCTTTTTATAATTTCACAAAAACAACTCACTAAACAGTGAACTTTAATTGAAGTCATACTCTCATCCACTTTCCTAAAAGGTTAGTTATTCACATTTACTTCGTGTAACGGCTGCAACTCTTCCATAAAGTCAAGCAAAGATCCTACTGTAAGAAACGCCTTTGGATCTATCTCATCTTCTGGAACACATAGCTTTAATTCCATTTCAATGTATACAATAAGCTGTAACATCATTACTGAATCAATATATAAATCTTGATTTAAACGCATCGTTTCTTCTAAATGCGTTACATTTTTCAGTTCCATTTTTTCTCTCATAATGCTTAAAACTGCTTCTTTTAACATTTCACGCCTCATGTTGTTATCTCTCCCATCTCTAATAACTTACGACTTACTTTCCCTGTTTTATTTTTCGGAATCTCTGCTACATTTTCAATTTCATGCGGTACTTTATAAAACGGTAAATGCTGTATGCACCATTCTCTTATTTGTACTGGTTCAATACGAGAGACTACTTTCGCTTTTACAATTTCCCCCATCACAGGATGCTTGCCCCGGTATACAATCGCCTCCTGAATACCTTCTAATCGAAGCATCGTTTCTTCCACTTCTATAGGAAAGACCTTTAGACCGGACACATTAATAACATCATCTATTCGCCCCATAAAATGAAGGCCTTGCTCAGATTTATACCCTAAATCTTTCGTATAAATCTCCTTTTCAGCAATTTTCACTACGATTTCTTCAGGTTCATCTTCATTTGAACCTATGTTAATACTTACATGAGGAAGTGGTTTTCCTAAATCCAAATGTGTTTCCATAGCATGACATATACTAATGCAACCGGCTTCAGAACAGCCGTACTGCTGCATCATGTATTTCGTCATGCCCTTTAACTTATAAAATAGCGTTTCTGGCAAAGGTGATCCTGATGTCATAATTTTATGAAACTGAAACGTCCCTTGTGGAAAACTCCCCATAATATGTAACATAAGTGGTACTGCATATATGATATGTTTTTCGGTATTACGAATTATATTTAATGCGAATTTAGGGTTTTTATTTGTGATGATTATAGGCTTGCTACCTCTCGTAATTGCTGATAACGTGCCACAAATTAATCCGTATGAATGTGAAACTGGAGCCATTACAATTGGCACTTCGTCTTCTTCACATTTTAAAGCTTTATTGTAAGCAGCAATTTCCGTTTCAATTTCCGTCCATGCTCTACGAATTAGTTTTGGCTCTCCTGTTGTACCTGAACTATATTGTAATAAAGACGGTTCTTCTTGTAATAGATTTGAAACTTCTAATTTTGTAAAGTCGTTACTTTCTCCGTATAAAAGTGCAGTACACTTTGCGCGCTTTGCCATTTCAATAGCTGTATCCTTTGGCGTATCTTCATGAATAAGTAATACAGATGCTCTTTTTTCTTTTAGGAAAAACACAAGCGTAATAATATCGAATGGGTCTTTCAGACAAAGTGCAAATCTATTTCCTTCTGCTTCTTGAAATTGTTCCACTCCCTCGTAACCTTGTAATTTCAATTCAAAATCATATTTGCTAAATTCTTGTTTATTAACGATTAGCATGATTTCCCCCTGTAACAACTGATTTTTGTATTGTAAGTTGCTTTGCTCTATACAATGGATTTGGAACTTCATGAACAAGCGATTCCACATCCATATATAAACGACGCTTCGTTAATTGCTCTGCATGAAATGTAGGTGCATATAATTGTAATGCTTCAAAACGTTCTTTCAAGTGTGAAAATCTTTCAAAATGATCTTCTACTTCTTCAACAAGAATGATCCAAAATTGTTCCTCTTTCAACTGATACTCATCTGCCAGCACGAAAGCCAATTCACCTAGATTGAACAGGAACAGCGCATCTAAAACCATTTCTTGCAAACATTCAATACGGTCCATTTCAAAGAAATCATTTATTTGACCATTCGCATATGTTTTATGCATTTTAGTAAAGTCAGGACATTTTCCGAGTTCTTTCAAAAATGGACGATAAAACTCCAGTCCTTCATGAAAATCTTTTAGTGCAATACGGACTGGTATTCCTTCTTCATGAACTAAAATCATGTTTTGTCCATGTGATTCTAATGCGATTCCATGCTCTACAACGAGGTGTACAACTGGGATAATTGCTTTTTGAATAAGCAATCTTAACCAGCTTTCTACTCCATATCTCTTTAACCACAAATCAATAATTGGTGTCCCATCTTTTCCCCTGGCATATAAACCGTTAAATGGGATTGCCTCTTCTTCCTTATCTAAATATTTGTGAACGCTTTCACGCCAAATACATCCTAATGAGCCATGTGTAGCTTTTTTATTCACATCGTACGTAACACTCGAAAATTCATTTAACAAAATTAAACGCGATTCATCCCTTAAATACGGATCATGATCTACTATATCTTTTAACCAATTCGATATAGCAGGCGCACTCACAACCGAATGTGGTTTTAATGTACGGATGGTTGAAGTATTAAGTAAATTCATTGATAACTTTACATATGGTTTCGCTGTATTCGTAACATTTCTTAATGTCCGCATCGACTGCTGCGCGCAATAATCATCTTCTGATTTCCCTAAATAAATAATATATTTATCCTGTATATGGTCAGTATAATTCGGAATAATAAAGTTCTCCCACTGCCAAGGATGAACAGGTATAAACATATACTTCTTCGAATCGCAGTCCATTTTTCGAATACGATCCATATACTCTTCGATTTTCTTTTCACCAATTTCTTCTTTAAAGGTACAGTTATAACTCTCTTCACTTTCATAGCCTACAGTCGTATATTTCTCATGAACTGCAATCCATATAATTTTCATTGGCTGCATAAATTCAAATCCATATTGAAAATTATCACGATATTGAAAACCGATACGTGCTTTATAGCTAGGATGATACGGGTGTCCATCTATTAAATGACCTTCAAGCTCATCATAAGACTTCACAATATAGTCTTCTTCACAACTTCTCTCATATTGTGCAATCGTATCTTTAAAGATTGTTTGTTCTAATTCTTGAATAAAAGAATCCAATTTCGTTCGATCCACTTGAACAATTCGAAAAATCTCCTGTAAAAATTGTGAAACTGATTGTATTTCTTCTTCCTCATCTTGAACTCTCATTATTAATGAGTCATGTAAACAAATACGCCCAAATGTCATACGTTCTTGTCCATAGCACTGGTATGTTACATTTTGATTCTTTTCATCAAGACCTTGTATAATAAAAAGTATTTGCTCTCCCTTTTGTATACGAATCGGCGTAATGATTTCTTCATAAATTAACGATTCTACTAACTGCCGGAATACTCTTCTTCTTACTGAAATGTACTCTTTTGATTGGAGTGCCTTCAATATTTTTGTGTGATAAACTTCTTCTTTCATAAATCCCTCCGCTATAGTACGGAATATCAAATTCCATTATCTGTATTACGTGAAATTTTAACACTACTTATGAACGAACAGCCACTTCTCTAACGAGTGGATTATCTACTTTTACATAAATTGCTTGCTCTAAAGGATTTGTCAGTTCATCAACATCGAAAAATCTCGTTAGCAAATTTGCTTTACATGCCAATTTATTTTCTTCCAACAATTCACTTAAAAATGTAGAAGGTTCGCGGTTATATGGAAGGAACGATTCAAGTACAGACCTTAATTCCGAAAGAAGAATTTCCTCCTTTATTAATCCTGCTGTACCAAAACCATTAATTAGTCCAAACATATGATTGAAAATTAAATAGTAACGAAATCTTTCATCTACAATGTAATCATCATATAAATTCCCAGTGCGTTCGCCAATACCAGCTAGTTCATTATCTAGCACTGACTTCATTGAATTGCAGAAATAAAAACCTTGATTATCACGGAAGTAAAACTTAACTGGATAACCATCTTTCAATTGAACAACACTATTTTGTTGATGCGCTTCTAATGCCACGCCATAACGTAAATACATCCATACCATTGGCTTTAAAGAGATATTCATATATCGTCTAAACCACTCTAAACTTACCTCTTCACAGCTTCTACCTTCTAAATCCGCTAAGCGATGGATAATATTTGCTAAACGAGTTCTTTCACCCGGAATTGCATCTTGTACTAATCCAGCGATAAGCGTTGCGTCATTCGCATTTTCACTATAAAAAGGATTCTCCCGAATAATTACTTCAAATCCGGACTCTTGCATACCATAATTTATTGTAATGAAGGCGGGATCACATATAAAATCAAACCCAGGAAACTTTTCTAACACTTCACCAATTTTAGTATTTAACATTTCCTTCCCTTCAGGACCACTCTCAAGTTCCTTCAATTTATTAATACGCATTGAATTCGTCACCTTTACAGGGAATGAAAATTTAAGCATGTACTTGGAATGAGGATGATATAACGTCCTAAGTGATGATGTCGCCATATAACACTTACCTACTGGACCGATATATTCAAGATCGCCTTGATTCATCCAATTTTGCACATAAGATTGATGTAATAGCCATTCTGCTTGTAGCGGATGGATTGGAATTAATGAATATTCATCTTCTTGACAGTACTTTTCAATAAATTCTTGATTAACCTTTTCATCGTACTTTAATTCCTTTTTTATCATCGCCGTTGTGGAATCTTGTAACAATGACTTTTCATTTACTATACTTTTATGTGCCCGAAAATAGTGAAGTTGGCACTCCCCTTTTAATTCAGGAGAATACATTGAACTTTTCCAATCCAATATACCTTGTCTACTCTTTGGTGTAGGATGAGTTAAATGTCCAAATAATAAAGATTGCTCCGCCTCTATAAAAGTCGTATGGAAACCATATAATTCAGCTGTATCCTGCTCCCTTCCCTGTATAAACTTCTCAATATTTTGACAACTACTAATAACTCGAAGCATAAGTTCATCAGGATTCGTACCTTCTCCATAGTTAATAGACATTTCCTTTATTAAAAACATAATAACCGTAATATAATCTGCTTTAATAACATTTTTATTTTCGCCAATTTGGTAATAAAATTGTTCTCCAAATAGATGACGGTCCGTTGATGATTTATATATAACTTCCCCATACAAAGTAACGTTTTGTGCCGATAAAGGGCAGCATAAATAAGTGGGGATAGTATCTCTTTGAAATGAATGGCAGAAAATATCCTCTATCCTTTTATCCTCCGTAATCCATTCTCCACTTCCTGTTTCTCTTAAATAACAATTTAAAAAGCTTTGTATTGTTGCATGTTCCGCGATTTGTTTCGCATGCTGCATACTGCTCCTCCTCTTTTAGACGAACACTATCATTTTTTTATAAAACTTCTGACAGTTGAATTTTATTATCAACTATGATTCTAATTGATAATGATAATCATTTCAAGATATATTTCAGAATTTTTTTATCTAACTAAACTTTTCATCTTTTCAAAACGTTTAATCCATCAACAAAAAATACACCAATATAATAATTGATGTATTTTTTCATTCTTGTAAATTAAGTTTACATAATAATATTATCTTCTTCTAAATTGATAGTGATTTGTATAAACAATCCATATCTCGCCAAGCATATGCTATTTCTTCTACGTTTAGTCTTTCTAAAAGTTTCGTGTCAATTTTTTCCGGATTATATTTTTCATAAAACTTTTTAGAAGGATTATTAGCAACCACCCAAACTAAAAAAGATTGCATATTATCTTTTTTACAATTCGATAGTAAAGCTTGAAATAATCTTTGTCCTATCTTCATTCCTTGATATTCTTGTAAAATGTATATTGCATATAATTCCCCATCACAATTATATGTACCTGTTCTTTCAACTCCCCCATCGATAAATCCGATAATTTCTCCACTTACTGTCTCTGCAACAAATCTGTATTGATGATTGTCTTCTTTTTGAAAAATATGTCTCCATTGTTTTTCTCGCTGTTCATACGTTATATTGTCTAAAATTCCGTTTGCAAATATCCCTTTATACGTTGTTTTCCAACTATCCACATGCACTTTTGCTATTGCCGAAATATCATCTTTTATTGCCCTTCTAATATGTAACTCCATCCTTTTCATCCCCTTTGAAAATAATAATAACAGAATGTTTTTTCATACAAAAAAAGAGTGAATTTTCCTCACTCTTTTTATCTACTTTCAACTTCAACAGAAACAACATGATCGATTTCTTTTAAAGAACTATATAACTCAGTTGTATATAAATCTTCCGGAGCTAAAATGACCATTTCTAACTGCTGAGATGCTCCATTATCAATATCTTTAATTTTCACTCGCTTCACTTGCATATTTAAATTTTTAATTTGCTTAAAAATCCCATCTAACTCCCGATGCTCATTCACGGTAATCTTTATTGATAAGTCCTTTTGTCTCAATGAATACGGTCCTGCAATTTTCACAATTTGAGGAAGTACATTGATTGCTAAAATGATTAAAATCATAGCAACCGTCGCTTGTATATAAAATCCTGCTCCAATCGCAATACCTAAAGCTGAAGCAGCCCATACCATTGAAGCTGTCGTTAATCCAGAAATAACGTCATTACTTCTTCGTAAAATTACCCCCGCCCCAAGAAAACCGATACCACTAACAATTTGGGCAGCTAATCGCATTGGATCCATATTCGTATGACCCGGTACAGAATATACATTTACAGATTCAATTGAAACCATTGTAATTAAACAACTCGCTACGGAAATAACCATACTTGTTTTCACACCAAGCGGTTTATTCTTTAGCTGCCTATCTATCCCGATGAATAATCCTAAAAAGAGTGCTAAACCTAATTTGAATAAAAATTCATATGACATATTTCATTCTCCTTACTTTACAATGTTTTCCTTTGAATAATACACTATAACTCTTTTATGATATCAATTCCAGTCTTTTCTATTCATTTAACGACAAAAGCCGAAAAAACATTTTTCACAATGTTTCCCCGGCTTTTTCTATAGCTTTTTTATTACAATTAAGGTCATTCTTTATTTTTGTTCTTTAGTCTTAATCTGTGCATCTTTGTAAAATGCTAATTTACTGTCATTATACTCTTTTGTGTGTTTGTTAAATTGTTCTTTCGCCTTTTGCGCTTCCACATTTAACTCATTAACAGTTTTAACTTTTTCACCAATTTCTTTTAACTTCGTTTCTTTTACTTTTAATTTTTCATACAGCTCTTTTTCATTCGCTAACGCCTTCGTGTAATCCTCATTCATTTTTTGGAATGCAGCATAACGGTTTTTATACGACTCTTCTACTGCTTTAGCTTGTTTTTGTAATTTCTTATCTTCAAGCTTCTCTATATTGCTTTGAACTGATTTCGTCTCCTTCTGAGCTTTCTCTAACAGTTCTTTCTCGTTTTTCAATACTTTCTCACGCTCATTTACATTTGCAGTAGCTTCCTCTATCTTCTTCGTGACTGCTTCATTATGTTCTTTACCTTCTTGTAAAATTTGAGAATATAGTTCTTGCCCTTGCTTTTCTAATTGCTCTAACTTTTTCGTATCATCAGCTAACGATTTTTCTTGTGTCGCTGCTGTTTCAAAAGCCGTATATAAATTTTCTTCTGGTTTTTCACCGAAACAACCTGATAATAATCCTACTGATAATGCTCCAACTACTGCTACTTTTCCATACTTCAACTTCAATTCCTCCAATTACATACGGTTATCGTGCCAGAAATTCACTGGGAAGTGATTCTCTTCATGGTATGCCTCAAATTCATAACCTTTTTCTTTTAGACCCTTTAAAATTGCTGGCACAGCAGCAACTGATTGCGGGTGAATGTCGTGCATTAAAATGACTTCTTGCGGTTTTGTTGCACCAGCTAATACATTTTGAGCGATTTGCGCTGCCGCTGCATCCACTGGTACTTTATTGTATTTCCAGTCTAAAGAGTCAATTGTCCAGTCCCACACTTTTAAACCATCCTCAACTACTTTATTTCGGAGACCTTCATTTAAACCAGGCATCGATCCGTATGGAGGACGTGTTAATCTAGGGGCTTTCCCAATAATATTTGCGATTAAGCCTTGATCTTCTTTCATTTCATTAACATACTCGCCATTTTTATATAACTTCGCAAAATTGTGTGTCATACTATGCATTCCAACATAATGTCCTTCTGCATTTTCACGTTTTACTAAATCAGGAAACTGTTTCACATTCGCACCAATTAAAAAGAATGTCGCCTTCGCATCATGCTGTTTTAACATATTCAATAATTCAGCCGTATATTTTCCTGGCCCATCATCAAATGTAAGGTAAGCAACTTTTCTTTCCTGTCCATTAAAACGACTTGGTACCGTTTTATTCATTTCAACTTTCGGTTGTTCACTTGCAAGCTGTATTACATTTTCTTGTTTCGCAACAGCTTTTGCTGGTGAAGTAATAGATTGAAACATGAAATACCCAATAGCTACTGCTGCAATCGCTATTAAAACGACTACTACTCGTTTAATATTAAAAGCTTTTTCCATTCTATCGATTCCCTCTCCCTATTAATCTTATATATAAATCACCCAATATAATTATACATCTATTTATTTTATTACACTATATAAACAAACAATATATGAATTATAGTGGGAGTTTTATCAAAATTGTTGTTCCTGCCTCAACAAACTCTTTATTCTTTTCATACCAATTCTTGATTGCACTATGTACAACTTTCAAGAAGATTTGTTTTAACCTGTTTGATCTTCCATCAATTCAATTCGCTTTCAATTTGTAATGAGATGAATCTATTTTCTCTACTTTAGGAGTTAATTACCAATTATTCTCCTCTAGTATATCGT
>NZ_JBALMG010000153.1:0-3103 GCF_036963225.1 Bacillus sp. JJ783
ACGGATCTTTTTACTATTGTATACAATAGACGATCACACCAATGACAATAATAATGTTGCCAATGATTTTTCGTTTCGTTATTTTTTCACCTAGGAAGTACCAACTGAAAATTAATATAATAATATAACTTAATGATTCTAATGCAGATGCTTGCTTTAATGCCAAGCCTTTTAAGGCAATCACATTTAATCCGGCATTAATTACAAATAAAAAGTAGCCGATGATAACATAAGGATTCACATATTCTTTTATTCTAGAATCGTATTGTTGTAAAGTAGCCTTTTTTAATAATATTTGTGAGTAATTGGCTAAAATTATCCCGAAAATCAATAATAACATATAACTATTCATCTTTTGTCACCACCACAATTCCGACGATAATAATAGCTGCGCCAAGTATGTGATTCCACTGTATCGTATCTCCAAATAGGAATACTGACCAAAGCATTGACCATAGTATTATAATCCCACGGTGTGAATATGCTCTAGAAATTTCAAAATTCTTAATGACTTGTTGCCATAGAATTGCATATCCGAATAAAAGTACAACAAGTCCGAAGTAAGCAATAAAAAATGAAATTGATGCAATAGGGAATTGAGATGCCCATTTCATGTAAACCATAATGATAGAATATATCAAGAAGGCCACATGTAAAAATACATAGTTTTTAATAGTTGGTTTCATATATTCACTCTCTTTTACATTTATATACATGTATGTAAACACGATGTATATAATCAATAGCTTCTTATTATATATAAAAGGCATATTGAAATGATTTTTGTTTATTCCTTCACATTCCAAAATATATAGTATCATGTCTTCTAATGTAAAACAATAGAAGGCCCTACGTAGCTATAGAGTTGAAATAGAGGTAGTAGAGTTAGATTTTCCACTGTTCTATAATTTGTATTGTTTTATTTGTTGCATCCATCGCTACTTGAATACCTATGGGCAAAGTAATCATTGGATGAGTATGACAACAATCAAAATCGGCTAGAAAAGGAAGTTTTTGATTTTGTAATACTTCTAATAATATTTCGTAAGGTTTTCTATTTGTACCACAATCATCAAATTGCTCATGTTTTCCAAGGATGATACCTGAAACTTTATCAAAAACGCCGTTAATTTTAAGTAATGAAAAACTTCTTTCGATAGTAGCTGCATCTTTTGAACTATCTTCAATAAAGAGAATGTCACCTTCTTGAATATGTGGCATATAGGGGCTGCCCCAAATACCTTGTAAAGTGTTTAAATTCCCACCAATAATACGTCCAGTAGCTTTTCCGCCAATTACTGAAATCCAATTGTTCGGTCGAAGATCTTTTTCTTTCGTTTTTTCTTCCCAATTAATAAATTCATCTGACCAAAATAACGGCTGGTTTATGTTGTAAGGAAGGTGTTGATCAGTTAATAAAGTATCCGCAAAATATTTGTATGTGCAATCTACGAAAGGCTCAAATTCACCAAAAGAAGGAACGAGTGCTGGACCATAAAATGTAGGAATTCCTGTTTTTGCATAAATTCCTAGTAATAATGCTGTTGCGTCGGAATAGCCAATCATTATTTTAGGTTTTTTTTGAAAAGAAGCATAATCAATATAAGGTAATAATGAATTTGAATTCATTCCCCCAATTGTCGACATGATACAAGAAACGTTAGGGTTTCTAATCAAGTCATTTAGTTCCTCAGCACGATCTTTAATGCTCCCTGAACGATAATAATCATATTGACCTGTTAGTGAACCTTCTAATATATGAAATCCTTTCTTTTGTAGGTATAATTTTGCTCGCTCAAATCTTTTTGGAGAAGTATAGGTTACTGGTGAAGAGGGAGAGTAGATGCCAATTGTATCGCCATATTTTAATGCTTTTGGAAGTGCCATTTGTATAAATCCTTTCTATTATATAGTGTTTTTCTATTTGGGTTTTATTGAATATTCTTATATTTCGTTGTTTTTAGTGTAACATACATGAAAAGAGAAAGAGGTTGAAATTATAATTGCTGTAGATGAATAAATATGCTTTTTACCTTGACGATATAAAGTAATTGTTGTTATGGTTAAACATGAGTGTATAAAAGGTTTGCTAAAGGAGTTTTAGAATGAAGTGGTTAAAATGGGGAAGATTAACAATCCTATTAGTAGTGATTCTGGGTATATGTTGGTTCTTTTTCCAAGGAGTTCAAAAGAGTGAAACAAATGTAGATACTCAGCCTTTACAAGTGGCAGAGCTACCTAAAACAGGGCTATCTGAAAAAGTAGTTCCACCAAAATATATACCACCAGAAATTGATGCAAAAGCAGCTATTATTATCGATGCGAGTAATGGAGATGTTATTTATCAAAATAATGAAAATGAAGCTGTTGCCCCTGCTAGTATGTCAAAAATGATGACAGCATATCTCGTTTTAGAGAGTATACATAATGGGAAATTCCGCTGGGAAGATCCAGTGAAAATAAGTGCGAAATCGGCACAAACAGAGGGTGCAAAAATCCCAATGCAAGTAAATGATACATTAACTGTTAAAGACTTATATCATGCGTTAATGATTGAATCGGCTAATAATTCGGCTGTCGCTTTAGCAGAACATGTAGCTAAGACAGAAAAAAACTTTGTTCAACTTATGAATGAAAAAGCCCAGCAGTTAGAAATGTCAGATAAAGCTAAATTTGCGAATGCTTCCGGATTACAGGAGCCCGACGGAAGTGAAACAAAAATGACAGCAGCTGACGTAGCAAAGTTAGCGTATCATCTTATAAAAGACTACCCAGAGATATTAGAAGTGACTCACTTACGTCAAAGTCAGTTAGCATTTAATAATATTAATGTTACAAACACAAATGAGATGTTAAACAAAAATAATAAAGCTTTATATATAGAAGGAATAGACGGATTAAAAACAGGATTTACAGATAGCGCAGGGTATTGTTTTACAGGTACTGCAAAACAAGGCGATAATCGCATTATTACAGTTGTTATGGGGACAAAAAGTAAAACAAAACGTTTTACAGAAACAAATAAATTAATGTCCTATGCATTTCAATTGCTTAATTAGGTGAAGAAAGAAGTGAATGAGATTGTTATAAAGTGAAACTATAA
>NZ_JBALMG010000153.1:3132-25213 GCF_036963225.1 Bacillus sp. JJ783
CGGGCGTTTACGGGCAGTTGATCGCCCACCTAACTTCTTTGCTCCCGCTGAATTTTGAGGTGGGAGTTTTACTGCCCGCAAATAGCGGGATAAAAATAAGACAGACAGTTTATTGAACCTTGATTTTGGTGACAATAAACTGTTTTTTTATTCTTTGACGTATAGGAAGTAAAAACTCAAGTGATATCATTTGAGTTTGTTTTTGTTTGTTGATATTATTAAGTTAAGAACTTATTAATAATAAGTTCGAGGGGCATTATATGCTTCGTACATATGATACTGCCTCAAATGAAAAATTGGAGGGAATTGTAATGGCAAAAGATTTTTACTCAGCGATTGAAGACAGAAGATCTATTTACGCGATTAGTAAAGAGCAAGTAGTTTCTGATGAAAGAATTCAAGAAGTGATTTATCATGCTGTGAAACATACACCTTCGGCTTTTAATTCCCAAAGTGCAAGGGTTGTTGTATTACTAGGTGAACAACACGACAAGTTATGGGACGTTACGAAAGAAACGTTACGAAAAATTGTACCTGAAAATAGTTTTGCACCTACTGAAGAGAAAATGAATGCATTTAAAAGTGGCTATGGAACAGTTTTGTATTTCGAAGATAGTAAAGTAGTAGAAAGTTTGCAAGAGAACTTTGCACTATACAAAGATAATTTTCCTACATGGTCTCAGCAATCTTCTGGAATGTTGCAATTTGCGATTTGGACAGCGTTAGAGATTGAAGGTTTTGGTGCTACATTACAGCATTATAACCCGCTGATTGATGAAGAAGTAAGAAAAGAATGGGATGTACCTGAAAACTGGAAGTTAACTGCGCAAATGCCATTTGGTAAACCGGTAGTTTCGGCAGGAGATAAAGAATATCAGCCATTAGAAACTCGTGTGAAAATTTACAAATAAAATAAAAAATAAAAGGTGAACAGAGATATAATCTGTTCACCTTTTATAAGTAGTAAGGATTTTTTTTGTAGGAATTTTTCATCTGATTTTTTAATTTGTTTTTACGTGTTTCAATAGTTGATACTTTTTGTAATGTTATAATTGAAACGAATTGAAAAAAAGCATAGTACAGTTCTATATTTTTATTTATAGGATCATCTATTATGTTTTTCATAAATATATCTCCTTTTTTTATCTCACTATTTGCGGGCAGTAAGGCTTCCATATCAAAATTCAATGATACGTATAGAATACCGACCTGTAAAAGTTCGATTGGTTTCAGTGTGGGGTGAATAAAATTTGTATGGATTAAAATCCTACTTTATATATGATAATATAAATATCCTGGAAATTCCATAGATAGTGAAAAATAGATAGTGGAATGTGCATTTTCGTCAAATTAGAACAGGATTTTTGGAGTTAAATCTTACAAATCGTCAAACCTTTTAAAAACGATGGATAATATCAAAAATAGTTTTCTAAAAATATTATACTATTGATAAAAAAAAGCATTTTTTGTCATGAGAAGAGTATGCTTCATGGAAGGGACTTTACTAGAAAATACATTCTTTGCATTGTATTAGATTAATAGAGTTTTTTAAAGTGGATAGCAAAAGAAAAATATATATTAAGATAATGAATGGGATGTCGAATTTTCAATGAAATACATAAGAAATTTGAAAAAAGCATTGCAAAAACACACTGTTTAACGATAAAGTTCACATGAAGTTCACACTAAATTCACTTCAATCGTTTAAAATAAACGATGTGTGAAAAATAAAACTCTTGCTAAAAAATGGAACTGGATGAATATTTTACTTTGATAATATTGTAAAGTACTAAGTTTATAGTTTTCTCAAGAGGATAGTAGGGAAAGGAAGTAAAGACAACTTATGAAAAAAGTAATCGCAGGTTTAGCAGCAGCATCTGTAGTAGGTGTAGCAGTTCCTGGAATGGATTCTGCTCATGCACAAGTTTCAAATGATGCGCTAAAAGAAATTAATGGACAAACTCAAACTCAAACTCAAACGACTGTAACTGAAACAAAAACGGTAGAAACAACTTCTGAATTAAAATACACAGTAACAGCTGATGTATTAAATGTACGTTCAGGTGCTGGTACAGGACATAACGTTATTTCTAAAGTGAAATCAGGTCAAGTACTTCAAGTAATTGGACAAGAAAACGGTTGGTTCAAAGTTAGTGTAAATGGTCAAACAGGTTATGTAAGTGGGGACTTCGTAACAACTGGTGGCAATAAAGGAACTACTACTACTGTTCAGCAAGGAACAGGTACTTACACAGTAAACGTTTCTTCATTAAACGTACGTACAGGCCCAAGTGCATCTCATACTGTTTTAGGTTCTGTAAATAAAGGAAAAACAGTTCAAGTTGTAGGTGAAGTTCAAGATTGGTTTAAAATTAACTTCAATGGTGGAACTGGATACGTAAGCAAAGACTTCGTAACAAAAGGTGGTTCAGCTGTATCTAACGAAACTCAGCAACCAACTACAAACAACAACAACAATACTACTACAGTTCAAACTGGTGGATCATATGTTGTTAACACAGGTGCTTTAAAAGTACGTACAGGTCCAGCTACATATAACCCTGTAATTGGTGGGGTAACAAACGGTACAGTATTAAACGTTACTGGCGCTGAAAATGGTTGGTATAAAATTAACCATAATGGCCGCACTGGTTACGTAAGTGCAGACTTTGTTAAGTTTGTAAAAGGCGGAGTGAACAATGTAGTTACTGGTGGTAACCAAGGTACGAACCAAGGTACGAACCAAGTACAAAAACCAACAGCACCAACAGGTGGAGATACATCTTCAATCGCTGGATTCGCTAGATCTTTAAATGGTTCACCATACAGAACTGCTGGTACAACACCTGCTGGTTTTGACTGCAGTGGATTCATTCACTACGTATTAAATCAAACTGGTCATAAAGGCGCTCGTCAAACAGTTGCTGGATACTGGAGCTCTAAAACAAAGACTAACAGTCCACAACCAGGTGATTTAGTATACTTCCAAAATACTTATAAATCAGGTCCTTCTCACATGGGCGTTTACTTAGGTAATGGACAGTTCATCAGTGCAGAAACTGACGCAACTGGTGTACGCATTAGCTCTGTAAGCAACTCTTACTGGAGTAAGCACCTATTAGGTTACACAAAAGCATACTAAGAAAAAGTATTTTATATACTTTTCGTATAGAGAAAAGGCTTTCCAGGGAAACTTGGGAAGCCTTTTTCATAGTTGGATAAACTAACAGTATAGTAGTATTTATCCTGCTATTTGCGGGATAATAATCAGCGGGGGATGGACAAATCCTCGCTGATTAAAGTTTCACTTTATGTCAATTTTCCATGCAAAAACTTAGCATATAAATCATGAAAATAGTTTGGACGGAATAAGTTTGCTGCATGACCTGCTAATGGAATTTCTTTATATAAAACGTTCGGAAGAATGGACTTCAAATCAAAGAGACAAGATTTATAGAGATGATCATGTTCTCCCATCACCCATAATATAGGATGGGGAAGTGCTTTTAATTTAGATTTTAAGTCGAATTCTAAGCGGTGTCGTAATGACTCAGCAATAATGGACGAGTGTAATTGTAATCCGAAACGGTAATAAATATTTCGTGAAATAACAGCGAACGGATTTGCCCTTAGTATTCCACTTGGAAAAATAGTACTAGCATACTGAGAAAGCCAAGATGAATATTCATCACCACGTTTTTCCCAAAAATTCTGAAAAACATTATATAAACGGGAAGGGTTATTATAATGTCCACCAATATGACAAATGCTCAATACTTTTTCTGGATGCATTTGTGCAAATGTCGTAGAGATATAACAGCCATAGCTTAGGGCACAAATATGAGCCTTTTTAATTCCCTCTTTTTCATACAAATTCAATAATTGATCTACGAGGCGCTGTATTGAAAAGTCGATAGCTTCTCCTTTATCGTCGCCGTGACCTAATAAGTCATAAGTTATAATGTTGTAGGATGCAGAAAATCGTTTATGCTCTTTTTTGAAGGCGCGGCGATTTCCAACTAATCCATGAATAAAAATGATTGTTTCCTTTTCGGAATGTGTATTTGTTTGCAAAAAGGATACTCCTTTCAATAACTGGAGATTTATATAGTATTTTAAATTAGTTATCTATAATTCACATAGAATAATAATAAGTACCAGGTAATAATATCAGATATTTACACTTGTTGTAAAGATGAGTTTATATGTATATTTTGTAAAAATAGAAAAAGTGTGTTTACATTCAGTTTACATTTATAGCGTATTCTAGTTTTAGAGATAATAGTTTTGTTTATAACGAGGAGATGAACGACAATGGAAGTTAGGAATACAGAAAAGAAAAAAGGGAATTGGAGGCAGTTTTTACGTCTCATTCAAGATACAAATCCACCGAAAGGCATTCTTATTTTTGCATTACTAATGAGCTTACTTTCTACTGGAGCGAGTTTGTTTATTCCAATGCTGACAAAAGGTTTAGTTGATAATTTTTCACTTTCCTCAATTAGTACGGGACAAATTGTTGGATTAATTGCATTCTTTATTATTCAAACAATTGCTGCAGGATTGTCTATTTATTTACTGAATTATATTGGACAAAAAATTGTGGCTGGACTTAGGGAACGATTGTGGAAAAAGGTACTTATTTTACCAGTGTCTTATTATGACCAAAACAAAACGGGAGATACAATTAGTCGTATGACAAATGATACAGGTGTTGTTAAAACATTAATTTCTGAGCATTTGTCAAACTTATTAACAGGCGGTATCTCAATTATTGGGTCATTAATTGTATTATTTGTTTTAGACTGGAAAATGACAATTTTACTTTTAACGGTTATTCCGTTATCGGTACTAATTTTAGTTCCACTTGGACGGAAAATGTATAAGATTTCAAAAGCACTTCAAGATGAAACGGCTTCTTTTACTAGTGTATTAACACAAGTACTATCAGAAATTCGTTTAGTGAAATCTTCAAATACGGAAAAAAAAGAATATGAAACAGGGAATACAGGTATCCAAAAATTATTGCAATTTGGTTTGAAAGAAGGAAAAGTGCAAGCATTAATTTCACCAGTTATGTCGTTTGTTTTAATGGCATTGCTTGTTATTATCGTAGGGTATGGTGGAATGCGAGTTTCTAGCGGAGCATTAACAACAGGTGAACTTGTAGCATTTATTTTGTATTTAGTTCAAATTATTATGCCGATGAGTCAGTTATCTATGTTCTTTACGCAGTTCCAAAAAGCAATTGGTGCAACCGAAAGAATTAATACGATTTTAGAATATGAAGTAGAAGATCATGAAACAGGTATGAATGTTACAAATGCGAAGCAGCCGATCGTTATTGAAAATGTACATTTTGAGTATAACGAAGAAGAGAAAATATTGAAAAATATCGACTTCACGATTGAATCTGGAAAAGTAACAGCGATTGTAGGACCAAGTGGTAGCGGGAAAACAACTTTATTCTCGCTGTTAGAACGTTTTTATGAGCCGACTAGTGGTTTCATAAAATTAGGGAAAGAACCAATTACAGCATATTCATTACAGTCATGGCGACGTCAAATTGGTTACGTTTCACAAGATAGTCCGTTAATTGATGGAACGATTCGTGATAATATTTGCTATGGTGTTGAGGGCGAAGTGACTGACGAAGAAATTGAAAAAGTAGCAGCAATGGCGTATGTTGATGCGTTTATTCATGATTTACCAAGTGGATACGCAACAGAGGTTGGAGAGCGCGGTGTGAAGCTTTCTGGAGGGCAAAGACAACGAATTGCGATTGCTCGAGCGTTACTACGAAATCCGCAAATCCTTATGTTAGATGAAGCGACTTCAAGTTTGGATAGTAAATCAGAGTCTGTCGTTCAAAAGGCATTAAATAACTTAATGAAAGGCAGAACAACTTTAGTTATTGCACATAGACTTTCTACTGTTGTAGATGCAGATAAAATTATCTTTATTGAAAAAGGGAATCTTACAGGAAGTGGCTCACATGATGAGTTATTACGGACACATGACATGTACCGTGAATTTGCAATGCAGCAGTTGAAAATTAAAGAAGGAGCATTATAGAATGAAAACAATCAGTGAGGGAGCACTTCACTGATTGTTGATTTTAGAGTGCTAAAAAGTATGTTAAGCAGAAAGGATATGATTCCTTGATACCTAAAATATTAATTGTAGATGATGATCCGCACATTAGAGAACTTGTTTCTGTATTTTTGGAACGAGAAGGTTTTCAAACATATGAGGCCGTTGATGGATTAGATGCTCTTCGAAAAATAGAAGAAGTGAAAGTCGATATGGCGATTCTTGATATTATGATGCCAAATATGGATGGGTTTGATTTGTGTTTTGAATTAAGAAAATACTATGATATTCCGATTTTGATGCTAACTGCTAAAGGAGAAACATCTCAAAAGATAAAAGGGTTTCACCTCGGAACAGATGATTATCTTGTGAAACCATTTGATCCTCTAGAATTAGTTGTGAGAGTGAAGGCATTATTGAAACGTTACCAAATTACAGTATCGCAATCTATTCAAGTTGGGAATGTACTGTTAAATCGTAAAACATTTGAAGTTAACGCCGGAGAACAAACGGTAACGTTGCCGCTAAAAGAATTTGAGTTACTCTTTACATTAGGATCTAAAGCGGGAAGAACTTGTTCAAGAGAGCAATTAATTGAAGACGTATGGGGATATGATTTTGAAGGGAATGAACGCACGCTAGACGTTCATATTAATCGGTTGCGTGAAAAGTTTCAAGAAGAGCAATCGAAGTTTAGTATAAAGACGATAAGGGGTTTAGGGTATCGCTTAGAGGTAAGTAAATGAGACAAAGAAAACGAATGAGTAAGATGAAGATGTTAAAAGTAATGGGGGCGATAATAGCGCTCTTTACTTTTCTTACTATAATTTGGTCTATAGCCTTTTTTGTATCGTCTAGTGTAATGAAAGCTCTGGAAATAAACGTATCGCCTTTTGTTACGTTTCTAATTAGTGATATGGTCGGTTTTGTATTTATTGTTCTTATTTGGGTATTGATCGGAATATTAATGAGACCGAAGCGAGAGGCGATGATTTGGACGATCATTGAACCGATACAAAAAATTGCAAAAGGGGACTTCTCTGTAAAAATACGGAATGAAGAAAAGTATGATGGCGAAATTGGTGTACTCGTAAAGAGTATAAATGATATGACAGATGAACTGAATGCGATGGAGAAACTGCGCCAGGAATTTGTATCGAATGTATCGCATGAAATACAGTCGCCATTAACTTCTATAAAAGGGTTCGCTAGAGCGTTACAAGATAATAATCTTTCTGAGGAAAAAAGAAAGCATTACCTTACTATTATTGAAACTGAAACGACGAGATTATCTAAACTGAGCCAAAATTTACTGAAGCTCACCCTTTTAGAGTCGGAAGAGTATACACCAGAAAAAGTGAACTATCGATTAGATCAACAATTAAAGCAAATTGTGCTAAATAGTGAACCGCTTTGGGATGAAAAAGAAATTGAATTAGACCTTGATTTAGAAAAAGTGCATATAATTGCCGATCAAGAAAGTATGAATCAAGTGTGGATTAATTTAATTCATAATAGTATTAAATTTACTCCAAGTGGTGGCACGATTACAATCCAGTTAAAAGAAAACGAGACATTAGTGGAAGTACGTATTCGTGATTCGGGAATTGGTATATCCGAAGAACAGAAACAACATATTTTTGAACGTTTTTATAAAGCGGATTCTTCACGAAATCGTACTTATGGGGGAAGTGGCTTAGGTTTGGCCATCGTAAAAAAAGTACTCGACCTTCATCAAGGAGAAATAAAAGTCGAGAGTGAGGAAGGGAATGGTGCAGAATTTATTGTGCGTATTCCGAATCATGAAGAAAAATAGTGTTAGAAGGTTTCCCTCCTAACACTATTTTTCTTTAAAAATGCATTTACCATTACTGCAATTATATTGATAAGCTTTTCCTTCGCTATTCATACGATATGAGTAATCTGATTCTTTATCTTTCTTAAAGTCAACATATGCTTCTGCACCATTTCTATCACTATCTATATCAATAAAATGAACGTGTCGTATAGAATAATCCTTCTTTTCACTTAAACCTCTTTCTTGCAAGTTTTTATGAATACCATCTACTAACTGGTCAAACAAAGACCAGTTTAAATTAAGATTTTCAAATAATTCAGTATGTCTTCCTAAAATACCGTTGTCTTGTATTATTTTATTATTATTATCGTATGTATAAGAGTATGTAAAATAGGGTTCGTCTTTATATACTACCTCTGCATAATAGCCGATATTATAAATGGGAGTATATTTTCCGGTTATGCTTTGTATTTCTTCTTGCTTATAGTTTTTTATAGTATGGAGATAATTTCTAGTATCTTTTTCTATTACTTTATAATTTAGTGGATTACCAAATATAAAGTACATCGCAAAAAATATGATACATAGTCCGACTGCAGTTAGTGACAAGAACCATTTTTTTCTTTTCATACACATACACTCCCCTATGCTGGATTTATTTTTATTTTACATGAATTATGGCAAAAACATGAGACTTATAAAGTGAAACTTTAATCAGTGGGGGTTTTGTTCATCCCCCACTGATTATTAGTTGAACCAATCGGGCTTTTACGGGCAGTTGATCCCCCACCTAACTTCTTTGCTTCCACTGAATTTTGAGGTGGGGTTCTTACTGCTCGTTAATGCGGGATAAATAAAAACTTTCTATAGTTACCTAGAAGTAACCTACGCACATGAAAGTGCATCATTGCCTTTTTACATAAACATAGATACACTTTTAATATGATAAACAACTGAGAAGATTAAGGAGTGTTATACTTGGCAGAATTATTACAAGGTAAAAATGCTTTAATTACAGGAGCAGGTAGAGGTATTGGTCGTGCTGTAGCGATCGCATTAGCGAAAGAAGGCGTAAATGTAGGTCTTTTAGCTCGTTCAGAAGAAAACTTAAAAGCTGTAGCGAAAGAAGTGGAAGCAGAAGGCGTAAAAGCTGTTATTGCGACTGCTGATGTATCTTCATACGAAGAGGTAACGATTGCAATTGAAACGTTAAAAAACGGTTTAGGGTCTATCGATATTTTAATTAATAACGCTGGTATTTCTAAGTTCGGTAAGTTTTTAGAATTAGAAGTTGCTGATTGGGAAAAAATCATTCAAGTAAACTTAATGGGTGTATACTATGCAACTCGTGCCGCTTTACCAAGCATGATTGAACAACAATCTGGTGATATTATTAATATTTCATCTACAGCAGGACAAAAAGGCGCGCCTGTAACAAGTGCATATAGTGCTTCTAAATTTGGTGTTCTTGGCTTAACAGAATCGTTAGCGATGGAAGTTCGTAAACATAACATTCGTGTAACAGCTTTAACTCCAAGTACAGTAGCAACTGATATGGCTGTAGATTTAGGGTTAACTGATGGAAACCCTGATAAAGTAATGCAAGCAGAAGATATTGCAGAATTTATCGTAGCACAGCTGAAATTAAATAAACGTACATTTATTAAATCAGCAGGACTTTGGTCTACTAATCCGTAAGGGCTACATTTATCAACAAAGAAGGGACATCTATTCTGTAATGGAGTGGGTGTTCCTTTTTTATTTTTTTGTTTAAAACAGAATTTTCGGTATAATTAAATGCACATGGTAGAAAAGTATTAAAAAGGGATAGGCCGTTTCTATGAATTAATAGCTATTGATTCACGTGTGTAAGTGCTATAGCATTTCAGTACGATGTTTTTTTGTAATGGTAGTCGTAAAAGAGCGATGTAAGGAGGTAAAAGGGATGAAAAAGAAGTTTCAAAAATTATAATATGTAACGCATTTAGCTCGTGGACCTCCAATATACATAGCGCTATATTATATATTAAAAATTGGAGGATATAAGTAGATGAGAACTGAAAAAGAAATGCTAGACTTAATTATAAATACAGCAAAAGAGGATGAAAGAATTCGAGCTGTCATCATGAATGGATCACGTGTGAATCCGAATGTGAAAAAAGATTGTTTTCAAGACTATGATATTATTTATGTTGTAAAAGAAGTACAACCTTTTACATCTAATCATAATTGGATTCATAGATTTGGAGAAATAATGATTGTTCAAATGCCGGAAGAAATGTCGTTAGTTCCAGCAGATGAAGACGGGAAATTTCCGTATTTAATGCAGTTTATGGATGGAAACCGGATGGATTTAATGCTAGTTCCAGTGGATTTAATAAATAAATTTATTGGACAGGATAGTTTAAGTAAATTACTACTGGATAAAGACAATTGTATTGGAGAATTTCCGCCAGCAAGTGATAAAGATTACGTTATAAAAAAGCCTACAGAAAAAGAGTTTTTCGATTGCTGTAATGAATTTTGGTGGTGCAGCACAAATGTAGGGAAAGGGTTATGGCGCGAGGAACTTTCTTATGCGAAAGGAATGCTTGAAGGCCCAATGCGAGATATGTTAATCGTAATGATAGAATGGCATATTGGCATGAAAACAAATTTTACAGTGAATACCGGAAAGTTTGGTAAGCATTTCGAGCAATATGTTGAAAAAGATACGTGGGAGCAATTTAGAAAGACATTTTCAAATGCAGAATATGAAAATATATGGGAGTCATTCTTTGTAATGGGTGATTTATTTAGGGAAGTTGCGAACGAAATTGCTAACACATATGGATATCAATATCCGCAAGATGATGATGACAAAGTGACGAGTTATTTAAAACATGTGAAAGCTTTGCCGAAAGATAGTACATCGATTTATTAATAATATAAAGAAGTAAGACTGTCCTAATTATGGACAGTCTTATTTTTGTTCATGAATAAGAATTTCTCTAACAAAGTGCAGCTGAATCACATATGAAATTTTAGGGAGGTTTTTATCATGTATTATTTTTATTCACCAGAGATGTTCGTTCCATTTCAATGGGGATTAGAGCGAAATGTTTCGTATGCTTATATGCCATATAACTCATTTTATTATGGAGACTATATAAGTTCATTGCCATACGCTTTACATGTTCCTCAAAATTATGAAGTTCAAATAAAAGAAGATCGTGGATCATGGACACCATTTTCGTGGGTCGAAAAATATGCGTATGCATTTTCAGGACCATACAATAAAGCGGAAGTAGCTCTTACATTTGATGATGGACCAGATTTAGTATTTACGCCAAAAATTTTAGATAGGTTAAAACAACATAATGTGAAAGCTACTTTCTTCCTGCTTGGTGAAAATGCTGAAAAGTATCCGAACGTAGTAAAGCGTATTGCGAATGAAGGGCATGTAATTGGTAATCATACGTATAGTCATCCGAATTTAGCGAAAGTAAATGAGACAGAGTACCGGAATCAAATAATAAAAACAGAAGAAATATTAAAGCGTTTAGCTGGCTATGCTCCTAAATTTATACGTCCGCCGTATGGTGAAATACTTGAAAATCAATTGAATTGGGCGACTGAGCAAAATTTTATGATTGTACAGTGGAGTGTTGATACAGTTGATTGGAAAGGTGTAAGTGCTGATACGATTACAAATAATGTGTTAGGGAATTCATTTCCTGGTAGTGTCATACTGCAACATTCAACTCCAGGTGGGCATTTACAAGGATCTGTAGATGCACTAGACAAAATCATTCCGCAGTTAAAAACGAAAGGAGCACGTTTTGTAACACTTCCAAGTATGTTTCAGACATCTAAAGAGAGAAAATAAAAATGTTAATAATTGGGATGTTTAAAGTTGTATAGTATAATGAAAGTGTAAGTTAGGAGGTGGATATAATTGATAGATGTACTAGTAAACATAGGAATGAGCATATTAATTGGTGTTATATTTATACTTGCTGCACTTATTCTTCAAAAAAATCCACCAACGGATATTAACGCAGCATATGGTTACCGTACGAAACGATCTATGAAAAATAAAGAATTATGGGATGCGGGTAACAGGTATAGTGCAGAAGTGATGAAACAAAATGGATTCATTATGATGTTAATTGGAAGTGTTATTAGTATACTGTTTAGATATACACATACAATGATAGCGATTATGATTGTTATGCTATTGTTAATCATACGTTTATTTATACGAGTAGAGAAAAGGTTAAAGATACTTGAGAAATAATGAAAAAATATGACTCCCGAGTAATTTAAGTTGGGAGTCATATATTATTTACAAACTATTATTTTTTAGCAATTCTTTTCCTTGTTCTACAACAAATTCATAGTATTCAAGGTCATATGGATAAATATCTTCAAATGTCATCGTTATCGGTTTACTGTTTAGAGCAGAAATAGTCGTTAAAGATGAAATATCTCTTTTTAATAGTTGTAGAAAAGATGTTGCATGTACTTTCATCACATCGTCTACTTCTTCACCTGGTGCAAATGAAAGTGGTTTTATTACATTGTGAAAATACATATGACAAAACTCACGATCAATAAGGTTTGAAATTTCATAATCTATTTTAAAGATTCCTTTGTATGCTAAATCAGTAGTTTGAAAGGAAAGCCCCAATTCTTCTTCAATTTCACGTAGGCCACCAATTTGTACATCTTCATCATGCATAATATGTCCAGCTGAAGTAATATCCCATATACCCGGAGCTTCTTTTTTATTTTTAGAGCGCAATTGGAAATATAAGAACATATCTTCATCATCTTTTTCTATAAACCAGCAATGAAATGTTTCGTGCCAATCGCCATCGCGATGCACTTCATCACGTAATTTTTTTCCAAGTGTATTTCCTTCAGTATCAAATATCGTTAACCACTCTGTCATTTTAATTCCCCTTTCTGCAAATTTTATTATACAATATTTGTATTGAATTTTGGGAAAATAAAGAAAAAGGAGCGGGTATAAGTGGGGATAGAAAGTAAGGAAATAAAATCAATTATTTCAACAGAGGAAGAATTACGACAAATATTGGGGCAACCAAGTGAACGGGCTTTGAAAAAAGTTATTTCATCACTTGATCATCATTGTGTAGATTTTCTGTCTAAATCTCCTTTTTTAGTGTTATCTACTGCAAATAAATTAGGAGAGTGTGATGCTTCGCCGAGAGGAGATGCACCTGGATTTGTATATGTATTAAATCAAAATAAAATTATCATCCCTGAAAGACCGGGTAATCGTCGCATAGACTCTATTTTAAATATTATTTCGAATCCGCACGTAGGATTAATCTTTTTTATTCCTGGTCTTGGGGAAACACTCCGAATAAACGGTAAAGCATATATTACAAACGATGAAGAAATTTTGAAAGAAATGCAGGCTAATGGACGTAATCCGTTACTTGGAATCGTTGTTGAAATAGAAGAATGCTATATTCATTGCGCAAAAGCTTTTATTCGCTCTAAGATGTGGGATCCAGAATCTTGGTTAAATAAAAGAGAGTTACCTTCAGCAGCAAAAATGTTAATGGAACATGCGAAAGTGAATGCGTCAGAAGAGGAAGTTGCACGTTCTTTAGAAGAAAGTTATACGAAAAGATTGTATTGAAAATATTTTATAAATATAGTTTTAGGGAGTGGGAGGCTTCTCGTTTTAGAACAATTTATTTATATGTAAATGGCTGATTTATAGGTTGAAAATTTACAATATAGGTAATAAGAGGAACATTTGTATAATGTTATTGTGAAATATAATAAAAAATTACCTTGAAAATAGTTAATAAAAATAGGCTTGCTTTTTAAAAAGTTGATAACTATAATAAGTTAACAAATAGACATGAACGAAAAAGTAATGACAAGGACACGAAATCATTTTTACGGTTTACAGAGAAGGAAGCCAAGGCTGTGAGCTTCCTAACACGAAAAGTGATTTTACCACCTTTGAACTTCAATAGTGAACGAGTAATCTAGTAATTATTGACGGTATCAGCCGTTATCTGAGCTTGAGCAATCTAGAAGAAAATAAGTCTAGATTGGAACAAGGGTGGAACCACGAAAACACATTCGTCCCTTTCCTAGGGATGAGTGTGTTTTTTTATAGTTTTTAGATTGAAAATTAAAAATAATTAAAAAATAGTATTGATTTTGTTTTTTATGCGAGTATAATGAGTTAACAAATAAACATGAACGAAAAAGTAACGATAAGGACATGAAATCATTTTTACGGTTTACAGAGAGGGAGGCCAAGGCTGTGAGCTTCCTAACACGAGAAATGATCTTACCACCTTTGAACTTCAATAGTGAACGAGTAATCTAGTAATTATTGACGGTATCAGCCGTTATCTGAACTTGAGCAATCTAGAAGAAAATAAGTCTAGGTTGGAACAAGGGTGGAACCACGAAAACACATTCGTCCCTTTCCTAGGGATGAGTGTGTTTTTTTATTACTTTGAAAGGAGGTGCGGTAATATGAAACGATTAGTACGTACGGAAATAACCACCACCTGCATGGAAAAATGGCAGAGCAAGGTGATTGATAGAGATAAACAATAAAATTTTAGGAGGAGATTAGAAGATGAATAATGTTATTAATGTTGGGGTATTAGGGTTAGGTACTGTCGGAAGTGGTGTTGTCCATATTTTGAAAGAACATTATCAAAAGATTGCTCTTGATACAGGATATGCAGTAAAGGTAAAGGCAGTCGTTGTACGTGATTTGGAAAAAGAACGTGATGTTTGCATTGATGGAATCGTAGTAACAAGTAATGTCGATGAAGTTCTAAATGATTCAAATATTGATATTGTAGTAGAGGTAATGGGCGGAATTGAAGAAGCGAAACAACATATTATGAAGGCTTTGCAAAGTAAGAAACATGTCGTAACAGCAAATAAAGATTTAATGGCCGTATACGGTGCGGAGCTTTTGCAATTGGCAAATAAAAATGAATGTGATTTATGTTATGAAGCAAGTGTAGCGGGTGGGATTCCAATATTAAGAGGATTAACAGACGGGTTAGCGTCGGATCAAATTGAAAAAATAATGGGAATTGTAAATGGAACAACAAATTACATGTTAACAAAGATGAGTCAAAATGGATGGTCGTATGAAGAGGCTTTACAGGAAGCACAAAAATTAGGATTCGCAGAATCAGATCCGACAGCAGATGTAGATGGACTAGATGCGGCGAGAAAAGTAGCAATCCTTGCGAACTTAGGGTTTTCGATGAATGTTTCTTTAGATGATGTGCAAGTAAGAGGGATTCGAAAGATCGAAAAAGAAGATTTACAAATGGCTGAAAAGTTAGGGTTTACTATGAAATTAATTGGTAAGGCGGAGAAACACGGATCAGCCATTCATTTAAGTGTGGAACCGACTTTATTACCAAGTCATCATCCGTTATCGAATGTAAATAATGAGTTCAATGCGGTGTATGTTCACGGCCAAGCAGTAGGAGAAGTGATGTTTTACGGGCCTGGAGCAGGGAAGTTACCGACTGGCTCTGCTGTAGTAAGTGATATTATTTCAATCGTTAAAAATATGAATCAAGTTCCGAAAAATAAAAGTGCGTTAAAAGAACCAGTGCCTTACGAATTACAAGGAGATGAAGAAGTTGTTTCGAAATATTTCTTACGTATTTCATTACGAGATGAGCCAGGGATGTTGCAAAAAGTAACAAAATGTTTCGTTAATTATTCTGTAAGTTTAAAAGAAGTTATTCAATTACCTTTAAATAGGGAACTTGCAGAAGTCGTTGTTGTGACACATCAAACTTCAAAGTATCAATTTGAACGAGTTTTAGGAGCGATAGAAGCTGTCGCAAGTGAAATAAACAGTTACTATATTATTGAGGAGGAAAAACAATATGTATAAAGGATTATTAAAACAATATGCTTCTTATTTACCAGTGAATGAAAACACACCTGACGTAAGCTTAATGGAAGGGAATACACCCCTTATTCCATTATTAAATATATCAAAACAATTAGGGATTCAGTTATACGGGAAGTATGAAGGAGCGAATCCGACAGGCTCGTTTAAAGATCGTGGTATGGTAATGGCAGTTGCTAAGGCGAAAGAAGAAGGTTCGGAGGCAATCATTTGTGCATCAACAGGTAATACGTCAGCATCAGCTGCAGCATACGCGGCCCGCCTCGGAATGAAATGTATTATCGTAATCCCGGAAGGAAAGATTGCGCATGGGAAATTAGCACAAGCGGTCGCTTATGGAGCGGAAATTATTTCAATAGAAGGGAACTTCGATGATGCACTTAAGGCTGTAAGAAATATTGCTGCAGAGGAGCCAATTACATTAGTTAACTCGGTAAATCCTTACCGAATTGAAGGGCAAAAAACAGCAGCATTTGAAATTTGTGACCAGTTGAAAAATGCACCAGATGTTTTAGCTATCCCAGTTGGGAATGCGGGTAATATTACAGCATACTGGAAAGGTTTCTGTGAATATGAGAAAGAAAAAGGCTATAAGAAGCCAAGAATTCACGGTTTTGAAGCGGAAGGAGCAGCAGCAATTGTAAAAGGACATGTCATTGAGGCACCTGAAACAATCGCAACAGCGATTCGCATCGGTAATCCGGCAAGTTGGTCGTATGCAGTAGAGGCTGCCGAACAGTCTAATGGTGAAATAGATATGGTGTCAGATGAAGAAATATTACATGCGTATAGATTGTTAGCAAAAACGGAAGGGGTTTTTGCAGAGCCAGGATCGAATGCTTCATTAGCGGGCGTCATTAAACATGTTCAATCTGGAAAAATCAAAAAAGGCGAAACAGTTGTTGCAGTTTTAACTGGAAATGGTTTAAAAGATCCTGATATCGCAATTTCTTCTAATAAATTTGATATTGCAAGTGTGTCAAATGATATAGAACAAATTAAAGATCATATTAAAGGGGTGATTATGTCGTGATACCACTAAGAGTTCGTGTTCCTGCTAGTACAGCGAATGTTGGACCAGGATTTGATTCTGTTGGAATAGCTTTGTCATTATATTTAGAAGTAAGTGTAAAGGGAGAAGCTGATAAGTGGCAAGTGATACATTCTTTTGACGATTCAATTCCAAAAGACGATAAAAATTTAATTGTTAGCACGGCATGTAAAGTATGTCCTTCTTTATCACCCCATATAATAGAAGTTACTAGTAATATTCCGCTGACAAGAGGGCTAGGAAGTAGCGCATCAGCGATTGTAGCAGGAATAGAGCTTGCAAATCAACTTGGCAATTTGAACTTAACAACTGATCAAAAAGTTCAAATTGCTACAAATTTTGAAGGGCATCCAGATAATGTTGCTGCTTCTATATTAGGTGGAACTGTAATCGGAGCACTTGATGGAAAGAATGTTTCGGTTGTAAGAATTGAAAGTAAGGAATTAGGCGTAATTTCTCTTATTCCAAATGAAGAGCTAAATACAGATGAAAGCCGATCTGTATTACCAGAAATGTTTCCGTTTCATGAAGCAGTTAAAGCTAGTGCGATAAGCAACGTATTAGTAGCTGCGTTTTGTCAAAAGAAGTGGGAAGTTGTAGGTGAAATGATGGAAAGAGATCATTTTCACGAGCCGTATCGATTAGAACTCGTACCGCTATTACCATCTATTCGTAAATGTGCAAAAGAATTTGGTGCATATGGAACGGCGCTTAGCGGTGCGGGGCCATCCATTTTCATATTAACGCCGTATGAGAAGCGTCAAGAAATCGCTGAGCAATTAGCGAAAGTATTTACAGCTATGAAAGTATGTGAGCTTGAGATCGATCATAAGGGGATTACTGTAAATAAGGAAGAACATATTGGATTATAAAAAGAGCTAGCATCGCTAGCTTTTTTATGTTGTAAATATATTTTAAATCAGCATATAAAATGAAAATGAGTATTGTATAATTCAGTAAAGAGCGTATTAATTTTGGAGGTGATTATATGAGTTCAAAAGAGTCACCAGAAGAAAAAAGAGAACACATAAGACAAAGTGAGTTAAAAAATAACCCTACCGGTTCTTTGAATGATGGGCTCAATAGAGCGGAATCAGGTAGCCCTGTTGATATAACAGGGGGCATGAATTGGAAAGGTACAGGGATATTAATTTTAGTGCTAGTTTTAGGATATATTATATACACTTACTTTTTCAGTTAAGGAAAGCCTAGTGAAACTTTAATTTGTTTAATCACATTATTTGTGAGAGTAAAAAACAAGGATTAAAGTCCCGCTGTATTACATATTAAAAAATAAATTATAGTTATTTGAGAATTTTTTATACTCATAATAGAGCTAGCGTTATGCTAGCTCTATTATTTTTTGCCACATTCCTGTAACAAAGCACCTGTATATTCAGTGGTGGAGGTGCAGAAGATGAAAAAAATGATAGCAATATGTCTTCTTACTACTATGTCATTTTCGACTTTAGTCGGGTGTGATGTAAAAGGTAATAATGCTTTACAAGAGTCTAAAATAAAGAAAGCGACGTATAAAGATTTTACTTACGATGTAAATCCAGAGACTTTTACGTTAACTGTAGAACATGATGGTGTAAAGGAACAGGCATCACAACCGTTACCAAAAATGAAGGTATCGAATTTTAAAAAAGACAAGGATCATACATCGTGGGAATATCCAGATCAAAAAGTAAAAGTAAACTTAGAAAAGAAAAAAGATCACTTAAATATCGAAGTGGAATCGACTGGTGCAGAAAGCTTTACATGGCCGAAAGTACAAGCTGAAAATTATACACTTCCATTATGGGAAGGTAAGCAAATTCCAAGTAATGATGAGAATTGGAAGAAGTTTTTAAAGGATGATTCGTATTCATTTGCTGAATCATTTTCTATGAAGTTTTTTGCATTAAATGGTTCTAAATATTCGATCGTATATATTGCGAATAATATGTTTAATAATGAATTGAAATTTCATTCAGATCCGAAAATAGGGTTTGATTTTACACATGAATTCCCGAGTATAAATAAAAATAAAACATATGGCTTTCAATTATATGTGACAAATAATGATGCAGTAAGTATCGCAAAACTATACAAGGACAATATTATTGAAAAAGGTGAATTTAAAACATTACAAGAAAAGGCAAGAAAAAATAAAGAAATTGAAAAACTTTACGGTGCAGGTCATTTTTATTTTTGGAATCAAAATGGTTTATCAGAAAGTAATGTAAATTGGCCAAAGCTAAGGGAGCAAATAAATAGTCCGCTGTTTAGCCATATAAAAGAGCTTATTCAAAAGAATAGTTCAGAGCCTGGGGAACTGAATGTATTTGAACAAGTAAGTGAACAAGATTTCATTGATAAGTATCAAAAAAATGTTATTTTGCGTTATGTAAACGAAGCATTATCAATGAAGGAATTGTATAAAGAGGATATTTTCCCGAAAGTTGATCAGGAAGCTAGTGTGTTATTAAAGAAAGGTGTAGATCACTTATCGAAGACAGAGCTGTATAGCTTAAATAAACATTTACTAAAGTCAGTACTCGGTGATGCGGTTGAAGAAGTAAGTAAATGGGGTAATGCAGATGGAACGGATATACTAAAGGAAATGAAAGAGGCCGGGATAGAAAAGGCGTGGATTGGTCTACCGAACTGGGAACAAGGATATATGCAACCTAATTTTGTTACAGAAGCTAAGAAAATGGGATATTTAGTTGGTCCGTATGATTCTTATCATTCCATTCATGAAAAAGGTGATAAAAATTGGAACACAGCTTCCTTTAATGACCCATCGTTATATGAAGAAGCAACTGTAACGAAGAAAAATGGAGAGAAAGTGCAAGGGTTTTTAGGGAGAGGCCGAAAATTAAATCCGACATTATCACTTCCTAGTGTAAAAGAACGAATGAACGATATATTACAAAATGGCCCTAAATATAATTCATGGTTTATTGATTGTGACGCGACGGGCGAAATTTATGATGATTATTCAACAAAACATTTAACGACACAAGAACAAGATTTAAAAGCACGATTAAAACGAATGGATTATATTGCACAAGAAAAAGGTATGGTAGTTGGCTCAGAGGGCGGAAATGATTTTGCGAGTAGTACGATTGCATTTGCTCATGGAATTGAAACGCCAGTTATTAAATGGGACGATGAAGATATGAGGAAAAATAAAACAAGCCCGTATTATGTCGGTGGGTATTGGTCACCAAATCAAAATGTTCCTGAAAAATATGCAAAACAAGTACCGTTGAAAGAAGAATATAAACAAGTATATTTAAATCCGGTATATTCGGTACCGTTATATAAATTAGTATACAATGATTCCGTTATTACAACGCATCACTGGGAATGGGGAAGTTTGAAAGTAAAAGATGAGGTAGGAAATCGTATGTTGTATGAGTTATTGTATAATGTTCCTCCTTTGTACCATTTAGATGAAGTAGAGTGGAATAAGCATAAAAAAGAAATTACAGAGCATCTCAAAGTTTGGAGTGAAGTTCATGAAAAGGCAGTAAAAGAAGAAATGACGAACTTTGCATATTTGTCAGAAGATAAGTTAGTACAATCTGCTTCATATGGAAAAAACATTAAAATCATTGTGAATTTCTCTAATGATGATGTGGAAATAGAACAAACGAAAATAAAAGCAAAGTCAGCTTTAATTAATAATAATGGGAAGCAAATAATATACACACCAAATGAGAAATAATAAAGTGAAACTTTAATCAGTGGGGGATTTATCTCTCACTGATTATTAGTCATCACCAATCAAAATTTTACGGCACAAACTTGACTCTTTACTCCTACTAAATTGTGAGATGAAAATCTTACTACCTCAAATAACAGAATGATAATTCTGCAAATCTGAATGTTCCGAAGTATTGGGTTTTTTAAGTTGATAAATAGTGACTTGCCAAAAATAAGCACAAGAGTATAATGTGAAATGGAATACATGTTGGATTCATGAAGTAACCTTACAAAATTGTAAGGTGATTGAAAGGAAATTCAATATGAAGATTACTAGACATACATTATACTAGGAAAAGAGAAAGAGAGGAGAATGAACATGAGCTCTGAATTAGAACAAGATACGAGAAGCAGTAAAAAACGTTCTAAAAGAAAATCAATAAAATGGTTCATTTTAATTCCATTTTTCCTACTTGTTTTTGGAGGAGTAGGATATGGATCGTTTATATATAACAAGGCAAAAGCTGTTGTAAGTGATGCGTATGCAAAAATTGATAAGTCATCAAAGCGTGATAAAGAAGTTGAACCTTTAAAGGATAACATTTCAATATTAATCATGGGTGTAGATGGAAGTGAAATGAGAAAAAGCCAATACGGCGAAGCAGTTCGGACAGATGCACTTTTATTAGCGACAATTAATAAAGATGATAAGTCAGTTAAATTAGTAAGTATTCCACGTGATTCACGTGTTTATATTCCATCTAGAAAAAAATTAGATAAAATTACACACGCACACGTATTTGGTGGTGTTGAAAGTACACGAGATACAGTGGAACGATTTTTAAATGTTCCAGTTGATTATTATGTGAAGTTTAACTTCGAGTCATTTGTACAAATTGTAGATTCAATTGGTGGTATTGATATTGATGTACCGGTTACTTTCACAGAACAAGATAGTAAAGATCAAGCAGGTATGATTCATTTAGAAAAAGGTTTCCAACATTTAAATGGAGAACAAGCCCTTGCACTTGCTAGAACGCGTAAAATTGACAGTGATGCAATGCGTGGTCAAAGACAACAACTTGTAATTGAAGCAATTGCGAAAAAAGCAATGTCTGTTCAATCTATTAGTAAAATGGGCTCTCTACTTGATGCAGTTGATAAAAATATGAAAACAAACTTAACGTTTGATGATATGCTTGCTATTACGAAAAATATGGCTGGATCTGACCTGCAAATGGAAAAAATGCAAATAGAAGGAACGGATAAACGTATTGGTGGTATTTATTATTACATTCCAAACGAAAAAAATGTGAAAGATATTTCGAATAAGTTAAATGAGCATTTAGGTGTTACACCAAAACCAACTCGAAATGAATAAGTATAAAAAAAGGTTGGCCTCAGCCAATCTTTTTTTATGGAAATGGATTGCTTTATTTGTTTTTTTTAGTAGAAAAGCTACTAGGTTTTTCAAGTCTACATTCAAATCATTTAAATTTATATA
>NZ_JBALMG010000154.1:0-1875 GCF_036963225.1 Bacillus sp. JJ783
AGTATTAACTGTACATAAAAGTATGAAAATCCCACATCATGTGGGAA
Organism: Bacillus sp. JJ783; assembly: GCF_036963225.1. NCBI lineage: Bacteria > Bacillati > Bacillota > Bacilli > Caryophanales > Bacillaceae > Bacillus > Bacillus sp. JJ783. Next base: position 48 of record NZ_JBALMG010000154.1, read on the forward strand.
AGTTTGATGAACTAAGCCTTCTACTATACATATAATTAAGAATATAGAAGCTATCAAAATTAATCTCAATTGATTAATATCAATAATCTTTTGATGATATTGTAAAAGATATCTTAAACTAAATACACACAAAATGATAAAAGGAAGATTAAACACCTTACCCATTATAATTGGTTGTACATCATATAATAAGATAAAAAGCATTATATAAAGAAGTATTCTATTTATACGAAGAGGCATGTCTAAATCTCCTTAATCATAAAATTTCAACCGGAAAATAATCCCTTCGCACGCCCTTTAAGAGAATAATAATAATACGTTGATTTCTTTATATTAAAAACATATATAAAAATCGCTATGAAGGGGCGAATGATACAATTTGTTTTTTTACCGATAGAGTATTTATGTTTTTTTAATACCCTTCCATAGCCAGCCCCATACAAATACGCCCTTTTAAAAGATTTATCATTATATTCTAATACAGGATTAGGATGATACACTATAAACGAAGGATCATACATACCTTTGCCACCAGCTTCTAAACATCTTAAAAGAAAATCAGTTTCCTCCCCTGAACCATATACAGTACCTGAGCCTACTCCTAGCTCTTCATCAAATCCTTTCACTTTTTTTAGAAGCTCTTTTTTTAGAAATAAAGTAACAGAAACTCCACATTCCCAAACGTTACCTTTATCAAGATTACAATGATTATTACTAAACTTTCCAGCTACTATTTGTCCATCCTTATCTTGACATTGACCAGTAAATATTGAATAGTCGTTATTCTGTTTAAAAAATCCAATTACTTTTTCTAATGTGCTAGCATCATATGTACAATCATCATCTGGAAATCCTATTATATCCCCTGTTGCAACATTTAAACCAACATTTCTAGATTTCGATAATCCTGGAGTGGATTTTAAATATACAATTGAAACTCTTTCTTTATACTTCTCAATTAGCTTACCTAGATTATCATGACTATTTTGATCAACAATTATTAGCTCATAATTTTCATATGTCTGTTCAATTAATGATAGTATAAACTCTTCAATTTCTTTTTCCCTATTAATTGTTGCCATTATTAAAGATATCTTCATTTTTCTCACATCCAAACTTTTTAATCATAAAATTCTTTCTAATTCATACAAAGCATTTTGAATGGAGAAGTTATTTATTTTCTGCATTGCTAACCTCTTATCAAGCATTGAACCTTTTTCAATATTATCTAATGCTTGTAACATCCCATTTTCTAATCCTTTATAGCCTATCTCTCTGACTAGAATTCCATATTTACCGTCTTCCAAGATCTCGGCTGGACCACTTGGACAATCAAATGACACTATCGGTGTGTGTAGTGCAAGAGCTTCTACTAAAACTAATGAAAATCCCTCTAAACGTGAACTTAATACAAATAAATCTGCACTTTTAATCCATGTATAAGGATTATCTTTATATCCTACTAGAAATACTCTATTCTCTAAACTTAATTTTGAAATTTTATTTTCTAAATTTTTTCTTTCCGGCCCCTCTCCTAAAATGACTAAATTATGAAGAGTTTTCTCTTTTTTAATTAACTCATTAAAAGCATCAATTAAAATATCAAATCCTTTTTCTGGGATAAGCCGCCCTACAGAAACAATATATGGCGCTCCTCCACCTGGATTTTCATTAGTTTCCAATGCTAATTGATTAATAGCTTCTACATTAATAGGATTATATATAGTTACAACATTTTTTATGTTTTTTATATTAAATAAATCAATGGCACTTTGACTAGCTCCTACAGAAACACCTATAACTTTATTTAATTTATTATAAATAAACC
>NZ_JBALMG010000155.1:0-2183 GCF_036963225.1 Bacillus sp. JJ783
TTGACGGGGATAAGACCAAAACAATCGGTCTTTTCTCATTTATATAATAAAGATTTGATATAAACAGCATTGTATTTCATGCCACTATACAATTATTATAAGATAGTTATACGTTAATTTTAGTTTAAAAACAGTTTTGTTATCAGTTTTTTTAGAAATCTTACAAGCGTGTAAGATAAATGAAAGATGAATCAATATGTGCTATAAGACAATTCATTTACACTTTATAGTGAGCAGTGGAAATGAAGGGAGAATATAAATGGAAATTTTACATGCAAAAAGTATTAGTAAAGTATATAAAGGGAGAATACCTTTTAAAGCATTGGTAGATATTGATTTATCAATTCAAGAAGGTGAATTTGTAGGAATTATGGGCCCGTCAGGTAGTGGGAAAACAACGTTATTGAATATGGTATCTACTATTGATTCTCCATCATCGGGAGAAATTTTAATTAATGGCACAAATCCTTTCCAATTATCATCAGAAGATTTAGCGTTATTCCGCAGGAAACAATTAGGATTTGTTTTTCAATCATTTAATCTTCTTAGCACACTTACAGTAAAGGAAAATATCGTATTACCGATGACATTAGATGGTGTTTCTGTACAAGAAATGAACAAACGAGTGGAAGAAATTGCAGAGAAATTAAATATTACAGATATATTGAGTAAAAGAACTTTTGAAATTTCAGGGGGGCAAGCTCAAAGAACAGCAATCGCTCGTGCAATCGTTCATAAGCCGCAATTATTACTTGCAGATGAACCAACAGGGAACTTGGATTCTAAATCTTCAAATGATGTAATGGAGATGCTAGATGCTCTTAATAAGGAAGAAAAGGCAACGATGATGTTAGTTACACATGATCCGTATGCAGCCAGTTTTTGCAGCAGAGTTATATTTATTAAAGATGGTCAACTATATAACGAAATTTATTGTGGTGAAAGCAGGCAAGCATTTTATCAAAAGATTATGGATGTCCTTTCTTTGTTAGGGGGGAAAAGACATGACTTTTCGTCAGTTCGCATTTAATAATATTTTTCGTAATAAGCGTACGTATGCTGCCCATTTTTTAAGTAGTGCATTTTCTATTATGATTTTCTTTACGTATGCTCTTTTATTATTTCATCCTGATTTACAAGGAGAATTAAAATCGACAAGTGCAACAATAAGTGCATTCGGTACATTGGGATTTACAGTTTCGCAAGGATTGATTTTTGTATTTTCATTTTTCTTTATTTTATATTCAGTTAGTTCGTTTTTAAAAACGCGTAAGAAAGAATTTGGCATATTAATGATGCAAGGAATGTCAATGAGGCAGCTTAAGAAATTATTATTAATTGAAAATATGTTAATTGGACTTGGGTCAATATGTATAGGGATTTTCATCGGACTCATATTTTCTAAACTAGTGTTATTGATAAGCGCAAGTGTATTAATGATTAGTAATGGTTTACCTTTTTATATACCAGTGCAGGCGGTATTATTAACAGTCATCACATTTCTTTTATTATTTTTAATTGTTTCGCTTGTTACTTTTAAAATGATAAAAGTAACGGAACTTGTGGAACTTATTCAAGCAGAGGAAAAGCCAAAGCCTGAACCGAAAGCTTCTATTCTATTATCGCTACTTTCTTTAATTAGTATAGGCTATGGATATATTTCAGTATTTCGCTTTATCCCAAGTACTAATTTTATTACGCTCGGAATGGGTGTACTTCTAGTCATTATAGGAACATACTTTTTATATACACAGTGTAGCGTGTATATATTGTATCTTGCTAAAAGGAGTGAGTCATTCTTTTTAAAGCGAACAAATATATTAACATTTTCAGAATTAATTTACCGTATGAAAGATAACGCAACGATGTTTTTCATTGTATCTATTATTTCAGCAGTTGCATTTACAGCAATCGGTACAACAGCTGCTCTTGGTAATAGGAATTTAGTATGGATGACAAACCCATATACATTTCTGTATGAAAGCTCTGAAAACAACAAATTGGTAGATAAACATCTCTCTATTATAAAAAAACATCTTGCGGATGCAAATATTCCGTACCGAATGGCTTCATCTTCAAATAAATTTACAGAAAGTAACGTAAATGTATTGAAATTAAGTGAATATAACGAACTTACGAGAGCACTCGGGTACCAACAAGAAACGATTGAAAAAGAAGATGAA
>NZ_JBALMG010000155.1:2210-9805 GCF_036963225.1 Bacillus sp. JJ783
ATGAAATTTTACTAATCCCTGGGAGGGTGTCACAAAAACAAGAATTTAAAAATGGTGACTATAAAAAAAATATTGAAGTCATTCAAGGAGATTGGACAAAGACATTTCGTGTGAAAAAAACTGTGGGGAATTTAGTTTTACCACATGATCCTAGTAGTATTTATATTGCTGTTCAAGATCATGTGTATGATGAAATTCCTCATACGAGTAATCCAAAAGATGAAAATATTCAACATCGTACTTACGGATTTGTTGTAGATGATTGGATAAAAACGAAAGAGATTTCAAATCAATTAAAGAATGTATTCGATAAAGATCTTAGGGACAGAGATTTCTACTTTGAAGCTTTAACATTAAACTTGTTGGAGGCAAAGCAAAAGAATGGTTTATTACTTATGGCAAGTGTTTTAGTCGGAATCGTTTTCTTTACATTTGCTGCTAGTTTTATTTATTTCCGATTATATACTGATTTGGACCGTGATCAACAACAATATAAAATGATTTCGAAAATGGGATTAAGTAAACGAGAGTTAAAAAAAGTTGTAACGAGACAGTTAGTATTAATGTTCTTCTTACCGATTATCATTGCAGTGATTCATACTGTAGTTGCGTATACGGCACTGCAACAATTAGTCGATTTTTCTATTTTAAATAGCTCGATCGTTATTTTAATTTCATTTATATGTATACAAGTTTTATATTTCTTTATAACTCGTTGGCGTTACCTACAAAAGCTTTATAAAGTTATGGAGCAATAGAGTATATTAGCTTGTAAGACTACACAAAAGTATGTGAAAAAATGAATTGTATGATGAAAGGAAACGCGATGAAAAGAACTTTAACTATTTTTATGTTAACGATACTACTTTTAATAAGTTTTAGTGCATGCTCTAAAAAGGAACATCCATTTCCTGCAAACGGTTTATTAATCATTGGAGATGAAAATAAAATTTCACCAATTATTAATCGTTATCAAGAAATTACGAAAGAAAATGAAGTGTTTTCTGTGAAAAAAGGTAAAGTTGGAAATGGACAGGTATTAATTTTAAATGAATCTACAGCACAAGCATTGATTAAAGAAAAAGTTTTTCGTAAACGAGATAATGGCTCCAATTATATTATAGATACGTTACCGAAATTCCCAAAAGAAGGTTCGCTGTTGTTTACACATGAAGACGAAAAGAATATGAAAAGTATTGAATTAGAAGGAAAAGAGATTCCAGTTTCATACGATAGTGACGCTTGGATAGGTAACACTCGTACATATCCAACGCAATGGTATGTGATTGTAGCACAAAATAGTGTGTATAAAGAAATAAAGGCAAATGAAACGAAAATGCACCTTCTTCATCTGAAAAAATCTTTAGGAGATGAAAAACCTAAAATGTCGACAGATAATACATTGGTTAATGAAAATGTCAAAGTAACAAAGCTAATTAAAGGTTTGGAAGGAGAAGTATCTTTTCAGTTTGTAACGATTGGAGAAAAATCTTAAAAAAGAGTTCAAGGTTGATAAAAACTTTATCAGTCTTGAACTCTTTTTAGTTTATAGACCAATCAAATATTATGCTTTACATTACTTCATTTAATCGAGTCTCACTCGTTTCTTCAATCGTATTTGAATTTTGAACTGAATTATTTTGAGCTTCTTTTTCTTTACGGACTTTTTGTAGTATTTCAAGTATGATCCATAAAGGAACACCTTTATCTTTCAACATCTTCCATAAATCTAATTCGTTAAATTTATGCTCAGGTTGTTTCATTTCTTTTTCAGATGAACGAATATCAAATTTGATTGGATCATTTGATTTCTTATCTTCAAGCTTAGTAGAAGAGATAGTATTATGCTCAAGATTAGATGGAGTTATTTTAGTAGGTTGAGATAATGTATGAATGTTTGATCCGATTTGCATGCTTTTTTCCTCCTTTTCAAGCAATAAAATTAGTTTTCTTATGAATATTAAATCCATTTAACATGAGGAAACTACGTTAAATTGTAAATTCAAATAATTAGATTTACAAGTTGTATTGTAAAAAGTAAATGTTTACTTGAATTAATATTTATCAACATTTGTGTATGTTTTCTATATATACAACGTATATAAAATACTTTACATTATGTTTAAGTTAAAAACGAATTGTGTAAATCTTTTTCACGGAAAAATGTAAACGTTTTATTAGGGGGAGAAAGTATGGGGAAGCTATTTTTAAAAATATGTTTTTTTGCATTAGTGACTGTTTGTTCATTTGTAGCGAAAACAACTTACGCTGAAGAGAGGCAACAAAATAATTATCCTATCATTTTAGTGAATGGATTTGCTGGATGGGGTAGGGAAGAAATGCTAGGGGTAAAATATTGGGGTGGTGTTCATGATATACAGGAAGATTTAAAAAGAAATGGTTATACAGTTCATACGGCTGCTGTTGGCCCTGTTTCTAGTAATTGGGACCGTGCATGTGAATTATATGCGCAAATTAACGGTGGAACAGTAGATTATGGTGCGGCGCACGCTGAGAAACATGGACATAATCGTTTTGGTAGAACTTATAGTGGGTTTGCACCGAATTGGAGTGAAACAAATAAAGTACATTTAGTTGGGCATAGTATGGGTGGACAAACGACAAGAACATTAGTGCAGCTATTAAAGGAAGGGAGTTTTGAAGAAAAGAATTATGTGAAAAACTATCCAAACGCAAAGATATCACCACTATTTGAGGGTGGTAAATCATATGTTCATAGTGTTACAACATTAGCAACTCCGCATAATGGGACAACACTTGCCGATGGAAGTCTCTTGTTGCCGTTCGTTAAAGATTTACTCATTACTGCTGCAAGTTTAGGAGGAAACAATAATTTATTATTATATGATTTTAAATTGGATCAATGGGGTATGAAAAAGAATGGTGGAGAGTCCTTTTTCCAATATACTGATCGTATTTTAAATAGTTCAATTTGGAAAAATACAAAAGATATAAGTCAATGGGATTTAAGTACTGATGGTGCAAAAGAGTTAAATAATTGGGTAAAGACGCAATCGGATGTATATTACTTATCGTATAGTGGACATGCATCGCAAGCAGCACCTATAACAGGTTTACAATTACCTCATATTACGATGAATAAAGTGTTAATGGGTAATGCATTTTTCTTAGGTTCCTATGCAAGATATGAAGAAAATCGCCCATTAATTGATACATCTTGGTGGCAAAATGACGGTGTAGTAAATACAAATTCTATGATTGCGCCTTCGTCTAATATTGCCGTAAATAATAATGAGTCTTTACAGGTTGGAAAATGGAATCATATTGAAACGAAAGTAAATTGGGATCATCTCGATATGGTAGGATTAAGTGTTTCAGACACGTTAGGTTTTTCTAATATTCAAGAATTTTATAGAACAATTGCAGAAAAGTTATCATGGCTACCGCAATAGTTAATAATAAAGCGCTCTCGATGGAATTCGGGGGCGCTTTATATTATATTGAAAGAGGGATTTGGTAGGAAAATATGGGGGGATATTATGAAAATTCAAGTTGTTTTATCAGGGTATGGGACAGTTGGTAAAGAATTTATTAAATTATTAAACGAAAAATATTTATATATAAATGAAACATATGGAATTGAGTTAGTTGTTAGTGGAGTGATAGGAAGAAATATTGCAATACATAACGGGAAAGGTTTGCAGATTAATGATTTATTGACGTATGGTGATGGTTCTGCGGCAATTGAAAAATATATCGCCCATTATCCAGAGGAACGCGGAACAATTAATATAAATGGTACTGTATTGGTTGAATCAACTGCTACAAATCTTAAAAATGGAAATCCAGGGAAACAGTATATGAAACAAGCTATTGAAAATCAAATGGATATAGTAGCTATTTCAAAAGGTGCACTTGTTACAGCTTGGAGTGAACTAAATGAGGCAGCGCGTATTTCAGGCTCACGTATTCGATATAGCGGTGCAACTGCGGCTGCGTTACCGACATTAGACATTGGACAACTAAGTTTAGCAGGTTGCCATATTGAAAAAATAGAAGGAATATTGAACGGGACAACAAATTATATTCTTACAAAGATGCATGAAGAAGATAAGACGTTTGAAGAAGCGTTGCAAGAAGCACAAAATAAAGGAATTGCGGAGACTAACCCGTTATTAGATGTAAGCGGGATGGATAGCGCTTGTAAATTATTACTTTTGACGAATAGTTTAATGGGAACAGATTATTCACTCAAAGATATACAAATAAACGGAATAGAGCACGTTACAACTCAACAAATTCAAAATGCAAAGGAACAAAATAAATCTATTAAATTGATTGCATCAGCATATAAAGATGATAATGGAAAAGTAAATCTTAGTGTAAAACCTTGTAATTTAGAGAAAGAACATCCATTAGCAAATATAAATAGGACCGAAAAAGGAATTACATTCTTTACGGATTCAATGGGACAAGTGACAACGCTTGGAGGGGCCTCAAACCCACGTGGGGCAGCCGCAGCCGCTTTGAAAGATGTAATCAATCTATATCGAAAGGATTTATAGGCTTTATAACCGTACCGCTATTCATAAAAAATACATATGTGGTGGACCTTTTGAGAATGAAATAAATATGCAAAAATAATTGCAGGGGGTAAGGAATTGTTTAAGGATTTTAAAGTTGTAAAAGATCGTCCCGTTTATATTCAATTAAAGGATTATTTAAAAAAGATGATTATGAAAGGGCATTTGCTCGGTGATCAAAAAATCCCATCAACAAGGGAACTGAGTGAATTATTATCAGTGAGCAGAAATACAGTACTCTCTGCTTACGCGGATTTAGAACAAGAAGGACTCATTTATGCAGTTAAAGGAAAAGGAAATTTCGTTGCGAAGGTGGATATATCTAACACCTCGTCTGTTGAAATAGATTGGAAAAATAAACTTAATGCTGTTACCACATTAGCGGATGAATTAGACTTAATGAAACATGGAGTTCGCTGGGAAAAAGGAATGATTGTTTTTAATAGTATAGCCCCGGACGAAAAGCTATTTGATGTTGAAAATTTCAAAAGAGCTTTTCTTACTCGTATGTCCATTGAAGGGGATATCGTATTGAACTACGGATATGCAAAAGGTTATCGACCGTTAATGAATTATCTACTTCATTACATGGAAATGAAAGGTGTAGATATTTCGAACAAAGATATTTTAATTACAAATGGATTTACAGAAGGATTAGATATTGTACTTTCTTCCTTATCGAAAAAATCAGGGCGTGTTATTTGTGAGAATCCAACTCACCATGCTGCATTGAAACTTTTTCGCTTACATGGACTTGAAGTTCATGGGATAGATATGAATGATGATGGTATTGATACGACTGAAGTAGAAAAAAGTTTGCGTGAAAAGGATTTTGATTTTGCGTATTTGATTCCTTCTTATCATAATCCAACTGGTATTGTTACGAGTTCGGAGAAAAGAACGGAATTGATGAGGTTATTTTCGAAATATAAGGTTCCTATTATAGAGGATGGTTTTAATGAAGAATTACGTTATTCAGGTTCACATTTGGCCCCATTATTAACTTTTGCAGGGGCTGGTAATAATGTGATTTATATTAGCAGCTTTTCAAAGGTACTTTTCCCCGGTTTACGTGTAGGTTGGATCATTGCAGATAAAGAACTGATACATTATTTAGAAAGTGTAAAAAGAGCAAGAACGATTCACACTTCTACGTTAGATCAAGCTGTTCTGTTTCAATATTTACATGAAGGATATTTTGAAAAATATTTAAAAAAGGCAAGGTCTGTTTATAAGAAAAAATATGAGTTAGCTGTTGGGGCGTGTAATCAGTACATTCCGTTTAAAAGAATGACTGGAGATGGTGGACTTCATTTGTTTATAGAGTTGGAAGAAAAAATTCAAGCCCGCACACTTTTACAAAAGTGTTATGAAAAAGGAGTTACGTTTTCTCCTGGAGATGTTTTTTACTCTGATGGAGGAGGAGCGAACACATTCCGATTAGGATTTTCACGTTTGAAAGAAAAGGAAATTGTTAGCGGGATTCAAATAATTGGTGAAACATTAAAAAATGAAACTTGGAGTTGAGAAAATGAGAATTGGCGTTATTATGGGAGGAGTATCCTCTGAAAAACAAGTATCAATTATGACTGGGAATGAAATGATTGCACATTTAGATAAGAGTAAGTATGAAATAGTTCCAATTACTTTAAATGAAAAAATGGATTTAATTGAAAAAGCGAAAGACATTGATTTTGCATTGCTAGCATTACACGGAAAATATGGAGAAGATGGTACAGTTCAAGGGACGCTTGAGAGTTTAGGTATTCCTTATAGCGGTAGCAATATGTTATCTAGCGGTATATGTATGGACAAAAATATTTCGAAAAAGATTTTGCGTTATGAAGGAGTAGAAACACCAGATTGGATTGAACTCACAAAAATGGATGATTTAAAGCTTGAAGAATTAGATAAGATAGGATTTCCGTTAGTGGTAAAACCTAACTCTGGTGGCTCAAGTGTTGGAGTAAAGATCGTCAATGATAAAAATGAATTAATCTCAATGCTGGAAACTGTATTCGAATGGGATTCTGAAGTAGTAATTGAGAAGTATATAAAAGGTGATGAGATTACATGTTCAATTTTTGATGGTAAACAGTTACCTATTATTTCGATTCGACATGCAGCTGAGTTTTTTGATTACAATGCAAAATACGATGATGTTAGTACAATTGAAGAAGTTATTGAACTTCCAACTGAAATTAAGGAACGTGTAAATAAAGCGTCAATGGCTTGTTATAAAGCATTAAAATGTAGTGTTTATGCAAGGGTTGATATGATGGTGAAGGACGGAATTCCATATGTAATGGAGGTTAATACATTACCAGGGATGACACAATCAAGTTTACTGCCGAAAAGTGCAGAAGCAGCGGGAATTAGCTATAGTAAGCTATTAGATATGATCATTGAAACTTCATTAAAAGTAAGGAAAGAAGAAGGTTTTTAAGATAATTGTACAATTAAAACTTTTGATAGTTCCACGAAATATGCTATGATAATTACAATACAACAACTAAATATTTATCCACTAGAGGGGCCTTTTATAGGCTGAGATCAAATGTGATTTTGAGACTCTTAGTACCTGATCTGGTTAATGCCAGCGTAGGAAAGTGGGGAAGACATGATATTTAATGCATAAATTAATATTGTCTATTTCACTTTCTTTACGCCTGTAAAGAAAGTTTTTTTTATTTCATTAAATGTGGATAAATACTTATATTTTATAAATTATTGGAGGGATTTAAATGACTTTTTCACAATCATTACGTAAAGAAGTAGATTCAATTTGGGAAGCGAGTTTCAATCACCCTTTTGTAAAAAAGCTTGGCGAAGGAACGTTAGATTTAGCTAGTTTCCGTTATTATGTGCTTCAAGATTCATATTATTTAAGTCATTTTGCTAGAGTACAAACGTTAGGTGCTGCAAAGGCTCTTGAATTAGAAACGACGGCTCGTATGGCGCATCATGCACAAAATACGTATGAAGCTGAGTTATCTTTACATGAGAATTTCGCAAAGAAATTAGGGATTA
>NZ_JBALMG010000155.1:9846-10035 GCF_036963225.1 Bacillus sp. JJ783
AAAAGAAGAAAAAGATAATTTTATTCCTGCGCCAACTGCATATGCATATACATCTCATATGTATCGTGCAGCTTATGAAGGGCATTTAGGAGATATTATTGCGGCTATTTTACCTTGTTATTGGTTATATTATGAAATCGGTGAACGATTAAAAGAATGTCAACCAGAAGAGCCAATTTATCAAGAATG
>NZ_JBALMG010000155.1:10104-10419 GCF_036963225.1 Bacillus sp. JJ783
ATTTCTGCATATGGATCTGATTGGTTCCGTACTCTAGTAGAAGAGCAAATTACACGATTAGATACGATTGCTGAAAAAGTAACAGAGGCAGACCGTAATCGTATGAGACAACATTTTATTTTTAGTAGTCAATATGAATATTCATTTTGGGAAATGGCTTATACTTTAGAAAAGTGGCCAGTGAATGAAGAAGTTAAAGGTGTTATTTAATAAAGAATATATAAAAGGTATCGCTATATAAAGAGGCGTTACCTTTTATTATGTTTAATTTATGTAAATATTTTGTAAATCATAGATAAAAAATATAATAATGAA
>NZ_JBALMG010000156.1:0-16635 GCF_036963225.1 Bacillus sp. JJ783
GTAAAGAAAGCCGCATCCTTGCTCAGGATGCGGCTTTCTTTACAGGGAGATAAGGGATCAAAGAAATGATGAAGTCTTATCTCTTTTATAGGAGTAAAGGGTCTAGAATGAATTTTGTCCTTGTCATTATTTGTTTAACTCCATTGCAACCTGTTTCCCATTTACGAAAACCTCTGCCACCGCTACTAAAACTTCCATCACTTTTTTCATATCTTATCTCTCCTTGTTTTTTGTTTTATTTCTTACTTTTAGTATAAGGAAATGCAGTAATTGCAACCATCGAATTGGATGACAAGAGACTTACAGTGTTGTAAGGATAATAGTTTTAGTTTGTAATAAATGTGATTTCGAATATCGATTCAGAAATTTCTGTCGTTTTGAATTATAATTAGAAAGAGAATGGTTTAGAAAGAAGAGGATAATATGAAAAGAATTCTTGTTATTAGTGATATTCATGGAGAAATAGAAAAGTTCGAACAATTATTGGAAGAAGCTCACTACGATGCAAAACAGGATCAACTAATTTTATTGGGGGATTATGTAGATCGTGGCCCGAATGCACGTGCTGTAATTGAAAAGGTGAAAGATTTAAAAGAAGAAGGAGCGTTCGTTTTAAAGGGGAATCATGAAGATATGATGATTAAAGCGTTAACGACTGATGAGGAACGTTCATGGAACCATTGGGTAAAAAGCAATGGTGGGGATAAAACATTATATAGCTATGGGTTCGTAGAAGAAGACATTGCGGTTAATGAGGAGGACTTCCAAAAGCCGATTTTAAAATCTCATGTATTAGAGGAACATGTAAAGTTTATTCAAGAATTAGATCATTACATTGAAACAGAAGAGTATATATTTGTACATGCTGGTGTTGAGCCAATGAAACAAGTTTCTGAATCTGAACCGTACACGTTAATGTGGATCCGTAATGAGTTTCATAGTGGGTATAGTGGCGAAAAGGTTGTTGTATTTGGCCATACGGAAACAAAAACGCTTCATGGTAGTGAGAATTGCGGAGTGTATTTTGGTAGTAATCGTATTATTGGAATTGATGGCGGGGCTGTGTATGGTGGTCAGTTAAATTGTTTGGAGTTGCCGAGTAAAAAGGTGTATGTAGTAAAAAATTGAAAGAGATAAGGGCAATCTTATTTCTTTCAATTTTTTATTAAGCGAAATTTAAGAAAGAGCTTTTATAATAAAGGTTTAAAATTCTCTATCGAGCAAAAATTCAGCAGGGGATATGTGGGAATGGAATTACATGATATGATTACATTCTTTCGTTAGGAAGAGAAGAAATGTAATAATAAATAGAATTGAACTATATTGTGGAAGGTGAGAAAGGCCGATGCGCTTACTTGTAGTAGAAGATAATGCTTCTTTATTGGAGTCCATAGTACAAATTTTACGTGATGAATTTGAAGTGGATACGGCAATGAATGGGGAAGATGGTTTATTTTTAGCATTACAAAATATATATGATGCGATATTACTTGATGTCATGATGCCAGAAATGGATGGATTTGAAGTTATCCAAAAAATACGAGATGAAAAGATTGAAACGCCAGTTTTATTTTTAACAGCGAAAGATTCTTTGGAGGATCGAGTTAAAGGCTTAGATTTTGGCGGGGATGATTATCTCGTTAAGCCGTTTCAAGCACCGGAACTAAAAGCGAGAATTCGTGCTCTATTAAGACGAAGTGGTAGTTTAACAACAAAGCAGACAATTCGTTATAAAGGAATCGAATTGTTTGGAAAAGACAAAGGCGTGCAAGTCGATGGGCAAGCAATTAAGTTGACCTTAAAACAGTATGAACTTCTAGAGTACCTCATTCAAAATAGCGGTAAAATTTTAATGCGTGAACAAATTTTTGATCGTGTTTGGGGATTTGATTCAGATACAACAGTAGCTATCGTAGAAGTGTATGTTCATCACTTACGTAAAAAATTAGAGCCATTCGGTTATCAGAAAGATATTCAAACTGTTCGTGGTATTGGATATATATTAAAAGAACAATGAAAAAGGGAAGTATGTTTCAAAAAACACGTATTCGTCTGACTATAGTAAACTCATTAGTATTTATCCTATTAATAGGAGTATTAGGGAGTATTATTTATTCCTACACATATAAGCGCATTTATAATGAAGTAGATACATCCATAGAAAAAATGGTTCAGCATAGAGAGATTTCAGATGATAAAAAACTACCTAAAAAAATAAGGGGATATTTTCCAATTGGGGATCCGAGGATAATAGAGTTAACTTGGAGTGGAAATAGAGTGGAGATAGGTGGCGAAAACGGCAAACGCCGTTTTATCTTTGAAGACAATTTGGAAAAGTTTTCTCCAAAAAAATTAGGATCTTTGCAAGATATTGAAGTGCAAGGGCTATATTTTAGAACGTTCGCGTTTCAAAAAGATGGAAAAATAGTTCAAATCGTACGCGATATAACAGCTGAAGAAGAAATGCTAAATACTTTATTTTTAATTCTTGTTATAGGTTGTAGTGTAGGGAGTGTATGTGCAATAGGAATCGGCTTTTTCTTAGCTGGGAGGGCACTTGTACCCATTCAAAATTCATGGGAGAAACAGCAGCAGTTCGTTTCTGATGCATCACATGAATTAAGGACACCACTTGCGGTTATTCAATCAAAAACAGATATATTATTCCAGTCACCATCTGCGACGATAGAAGAAAAAGCGATGGATATTTCTACGATTTCAAAGGAGTGTAGACGGTTATCGAAGCTCGTAGCTAATTTATTATTGTTAGCACGTTCGGATTCTAATCAAATCGAGATGGATAAGAAAACATTTGAGATGGGTAAATTGTTAGAAGAAATAGTAGATCCATATAAAGAAATTGCTTCTTATCAAGAAAAAGCGATGATATTAAAAGTAGAACGTGACATATCGTTTATTGGCGATAGAGAGAGAATCCATCAATTGATGGTCATATTGCTAGATAATGCGATGAAGTATACGAATGAAGGTGGGCATATTCAAATTAATTGTATGCAAACGAGTAGTTCAATTCGCATACAAGTGAAAGATAACGGGATAGGAGTTAAAGAAGGGGATATTCCAAAGTTATTTGATCGTTTTTATCAAGGAGATAAAGCGAGAAGTCCATCAGAAGGAGCGGGATTAGGTCTTTCAATCGCTAATTGGATTGTAGAAAAGCATTATGGGAAAATATCGGTAGAGAGCAAATGGGGAGAAGGAACTTGTTTTGAAGTGATTTTCCCAAAAAATCAAAGATTATAAGTGAGAAGACGACCTTGTTTTTACAAGGTCGTCTTTTTTAAGGGAAAGTTAAGGAATAACTTGTAGCATGTATTACATAATGGAAACTTGTGATGGAAGGAAAAGCTGTAAGGTTTTTTGAATGAACTGGATAAATCAAAAGGTTATTTCTAACAGAGAGGAAGTTTATGTATAGTATAAAAAAAATTATGGGAAAGCTGGAAAAAGAAAGCGTGAGAGGGAGGAAGAAGTCTTGAAAAAGAAAATGATGACGGTATTTACTATTGGAGTAATGAGTTTAAGTATATTAGGGGGTGCCTCTCCTTCTGGAATGACAAAAGGAAAGACAGATTACACGCAGCGTAGTAAAGAACAATTAAATGATGGAAAAATACATGCAATGCATACGGAAGAAAAAGCGGAAAAGTTAGGTATTGAAACGGATGGGAAAGAACAAATTACGTTAGAAAAAGAAATTCATGAGACGGAAGTAGGAAGAGAAGCTGATCAATTAGGTATCTCGGCAGAAGGAAAAGATGTTGGAATTCTTTCAGAAGAAATTTATGAAACAAAAGTGAGGCAAGAAGCGTTGAAACTAGGAATATCTATAGAGAATACGTCGATTGTAAGTTTAATTGATCAAATTAATAAGATTAAAATTAATAATGAAGCAGAAAAGCTTGGTGTTTCAACTGAAGGAAAAGAAATAGAAGAAATTGAGGAAGAAATCTACGGCACGAAAGTTAGAGAAGAAGCAGAAAAGCTAGGTATTGCTCAACAAGGAAAAGAGATGGAAGGGTTAGCGCAAGAAGTGTACGAACAAAAAGTACAGGAAGAAGCAAAAAAATATCATATTGATTTATATGGCAAAGATATATATCAAGTATTAAGAGAAATAAATGAGCAAAAGGTAATAGAGATAGCAGAGGAGCTTAATATGGATAGAACGAATATGGGCATTCAAGAGCTAGCGGAAAAAATAAAACGAGAACAACCTGAAAAAGGGAACGAACTAAAATTTATACCAATGATTCAAACAGATGCAGATGCGTTTTATTCGTATTTAACGAATTAAAAAGGGCGTGAGAGTGATACGAAAATGGAAGTGGTATATATGTATTACCGTACTATGTATAGGAATATGGTGGGCATATACAAATGGGATTACAACGTATGTGGAGAAAGTAAAGGGGTTACTATTATCAAGTATACAAAGTCAAAAACGAATAGAGTTTAGTAATAACGATGAAACAGTCATGTTATCAAATGTGCCCTTAATTCAGCAGTTACCAGAGCTAGAGAGAGGCTGCGAAGTAACAAGTTTAGCGATGATGTTACAATACGCGGGTGTTTCTGTAGATAAGATGAAATTGGCGAGTGAAATAAAAAAAGTTAATTTTTTAGACGATGGTGTAAGAGGAAATCCGAATGAAGGATTTGTTGGGAACATTTATACGTTTTCTGAATCGGGATACGGTGTATATCATGGACCACTTTTTCAATTAGCGAAAAAGTATTTACCGAATGAAGCTGTTGATTTAACAGGGAAGGGTATAGAAGAAATTTATAAGAGTGTAAATAATGGACAACCGGTAGTCATGATTACGAATGCAACATATGCACCGCTAGATGAGGATGAATTCACTATATGGGAAACAAACGGTGGAGATGTTTCTATTACTTATAATGAACATTGTGTTGTTCTTGTTGGATATGATAAGGAGTATGTATATATTCGCGATCCTCTTAATGAGAGCTTGGATGTAAAGGTGCCAAGAGGAAGCTTTGAACAGGCATGGATGCAGATGGGAAGTCAGGCAATTAGTTATGTAAAAGGTGTTGTTAAGAAGCGAAAGTGATATGAAACAAGAGAACTTCTATATGGGGTTCTCTTATTCTGTAAGTTAATCTTTTTAAAAATAACTAAATATGCAGAAATGCATAATTGAGCAAAATAATACATGTTATTATTATATATTGTTTCCAAAGTTGTTGAAATAACGAAGAGTGCAGCGGCTGTAGAAGAATAAGTTTATTTGATGGAAGAAGAAAAGAACTATAAGAAACGACTGTAAATTTAAAGTATAATAACAGCAAATAAGTAAGGTGAAAATGATACCACCTTACTTATTTTTCTATTTAATAACTAGGGGAGCTATTGAAGGAATGAGAAAAAGAAAAAAACTATGGAATTTATGGAAAACGATTACATTATTAGTGTGTACAGTTGTAATTTTTTCTTTACTCGTAACAGATATTTTAATTAGCCATAATGTTGAACGAACGACAGAAGAAAGCCAGGCAGAGAAGGCAAAAACGATTGCACGTATTGTGGCAAATGATTCTATTGTAATTGATGGATTGGCGGGGAAGGTAGATACCTCCTTGATTCAAGTGTATACAAATAAGATATTAAAGAGTACGGATGTTCAATTTATTGTAGTTATGGATATGAATGGAATCCGGAAATCTCACCCCAATCCTCAAAAAATAGGGCAACATTTCATTGGAGGAGATGAAGGAACGGCATTGAAGGGAAAGGAACATGTGTCGTTAGCAGAAGGAACTTTAGGGGTCTCTATGAGAGTATTTATACCGGTTTTTTCTGAAACAGGGGAACAACTTGGAGCGGTTGCGGTTGGAATTTCAGCAGATAATGTAAAAGAGCGAGTTAAGGAAAGTAGACATATTATGTATATCGGTGTTGGAGTTGGAGTGTTAGTTGGCATTATAGGAGCGATATTGCTAGCTAGACATATAAAGAAAAGTTTATTTGGTCTTGAGCCGCATAGGATAGCGAAAATTCTTGAAGAAAGAAATACGATGTTACAATCGGTCAAAGAAGGTATTATTGCTGTGGATAAAGAAGCGAAAGTAACGTTAATTAATAATGAAGCAAAACGGCTATTTAAGAAAAGTGGACTTGAAGAAGACTTTATTGGTAAAGATGTTGAATTGTATATGCCGAATTCACGTATAAAAGAAGTGTTGCAAACAGGAGAGGTACAATTAAACGAAGAACAAAAGATTTATGGGATTACGATTGTTACTAATCGTGTTCCTTTATATGTAAAAGGAGAAATAGTTGGTGCAATTGCAACATTTCGTGATAAAACAGAAATTAGAAAATTAGCAGAAGAATTAACTGGTATTAGGCTATATGCGGAAGCATTACGGGCTCAATCTCATGAATTTATGAATAAAATGCATGTCGTATTAGGGCTAACACATATGAAACAGTATGAAGAATTGCAGAAATATGTAAGTAGTATGGTATCAGAGCATCAATATGAAATGGGGGGGATTATGAAAAAAATTCAAAGCCCAGTATTTGCTGGATTTTTACTAGGTAAACTCAGTTATGCTAGAGAGAAAAATATAAAGTTAATTATAAAAGAAGATTCTTACTTACCAGAAATATATGATGAACGTATCATTCATGAACTGATCACCATTGTCGGAAATTTAATCAATAATGCATTAGACGCAGTGACGAATTGTGAGAAGAAGCAGGTTGAAGTTGGAATACAATATAGGGATACATTAATCATTACAGTACAAGATACGGGGAAGGGCATAAAAGAAGATGAAATTGATGCATTATTTATAAAAGGTTATTCCACAAAGGGTGATAATCGGGGGTATGGTTTGCATCTTGTAAAGGAAAGCATACAGCGAATAAATGGGGAAATTTATGTGCATTCATTGTTAGGAACGGGAACGACAATAACGATTGAAATACCTAAAAGTAGGGATGAGAGATAAGATGATCAAAGTTTTGATTGTAGAAGATGATCCGATGGTTGCGATGTTAAATACGCATTATTTAGAGCAAGTTGGAGGGTTTGAACTGGTCCATGCAGTTAACTCAGTAAAATCGGCGATAGAAGTGTTAGAGAAGTCACGAGTAGACTTCATATTACTTGATATTTTTATGCCTGAGGAGACTGGATTTGAGCTTTTAATGTATATTCGAAATCAAGAAAAAGAAATTGATATTATGATGATTTCAGCTGTACATGATATGGGAAGTATAAAAAAAGCATTACAATATGGAGTTGTAGACTATCTAATTAAACCATTTACATTTGAACGCTTTAAGGAAGCATTAACTGTGTATCGAGAAAAATTTACTTTCATGAAAGAACAACAAAAAATTAGTCAATCGGAATTAGATTCGCTAATTTTACAAAAAGAAAAAAGAGAGTCCTTTGACTATAAAGAGCTTCCGAAAGGATTAACAAAGCAAACATTGCAACTAATTTGGCAGCAAATCAAATCGCTTCACGGACAAGCATTTACAACAGATGAAATGGCGAAATTAGTAGGGATTTCAAGAGTTTCTATTCGAAAGTATGTAATGTTTTTGACTGAAATTGGAGTTTTAGAGAATGAAATGGTGTATCAACATGTGGGAAGGCCGGTAAGTAAATTAAGGTGTATTGACCAAAACAAAATAGACTTTTACGTATAAGCGACTTATTATAGGTCGCTTATACTTTTTTTAATTACAAAAGTAGTTACAAAACTTACAAAAACTATTTTTACTATTGAAAGCGTTTTAATATTGTTATTAAGAAAACAAGGGGGTGCCATATGGGAATTCAAAAGAATGTGGAAGCGGTATCATTTTCTGAGGGAAATGAGGTACAAAGAGAATCGTTCGCTTCTAAAATTATGAATGTAAAAATCGGTGTAATACCTTTACCGTTATATGTAGTATTGGCTGCTATTATTTATGGGGCATCTGTATATAATAAATTACCAGCAGATATGATTGGTGGATTTGCAGTTATTATGATTATGGGTATTTTCTTAGGTGACATTGGGATGAGAATTCCAATTCTAAAAAACATCGGTGGTCCAGCAATTCTTTCATTATTTATTCCATCGTTACTTGTATTTTTCAACTGGATGAATCCAGCTTCAATGGAAGCTGCGACTATGTTAATGAAAAAATCGAACTTTTTATATTTATATATTTCTTGTTTAGTAGTAGGAAGTATTTTGGGAATGAATCGTAAAGTGTTAGTACAAGGTTTCGTTCGCATGTTTATTCCTTTAGTAGTAGGAACATTAGCTTCTATCGCAGTAGGCTTACTAGTAGGTTCACTATTTGGATTTGAAATGAAGCAGACATTCTTCTTTATCATCGTACCAATTGTGAGTGGTGGTATTGGGGAAGGGATTTTACCGCTATCACTAGCTTACGGTGATATTTTAAATGAATCATCAGCAACATTTGTATCACAGCTTATTCCAGCAGCTATTATCGGAAATATGTTTGCAATTGTGAGCGCAGGCTATATGAAGCGTTTAGGTGAGAAGAGACCTGAGCTTAGTGGGAATGGTGTATTAGTAAAAACAGATAATCAAGCAGAGTTATTAAAAGAGCAAAATACAGAAAAGCCAATTGATTTCTCATTAATGGGAGCAGGGTTATTGATTGCATGTACATTCTTTATTTTCGGAGGATTTGCTTCTAAATTTATCGGTATTCCAGGAGCAATTATTATGATTTTTTCAGCAGCACTTGTGAAATACTTTAAATTAATGCCAGCAAAAATGGAGCAAGGTGCATTCCATTTATATAAATTTATTTCAAAGAATTTAACTTGGCCGTTAATGGTTGGTTTAGGATTGCTATATATTCCGTTAAAAGACGTAGCGGCAGTTCTTTCTGTAGGATATGTTGTTGTTTGTGCATCAGTTGTTCTTACAATGGTAGCATCAGGTTTTCTTGTAGGGAAAGTGATGAAAATGTATCCAGTTGAAGCAGCAATTGTAACTGGATGTCATAGTGGTTTAGGTGGAACTGGAGATGTTGCTATTCTATCAGCTTCAAATCGTATGGAATTAATGCCGTTTGCGCAAATTTCAACGCGTTTAGGCGGGGCAGCAGTGGTCGTAACAGCAACAATTTTATTAAAAATGTTTTCATGATTAAAACAAGCTAGCTATATTCGTATAGCTAGCTTGTCAAATTAAGGGGAGATTATAAGTATGTTAGAAAATGAAATTAATGAAAGATCATTATTATTGCATAAAGAGTTAGTAGGGAAAATTGAGATTACAAGTAAAGTAGAAGTGAATTCAGCAGATGATTTAAGTCTGACTTATACACCAGGGGTAGCTGAGTCTTGTAAAGCAATTGCAGCAGATGAAGAAACAGCGTATGACTATACAGCAAGAGGGAACATGGTGGCAGTTGTTTCAGATGGAACAGCAGTACTAGGTTTAGGGAATATTGGACCGAAAGCGGCTATGCCTGTTATGGAAGGGAAAAGTATTTTATTTAAGAAGTTTGCGAATGTAGATGCTTTCCCGCTATGTTTAGGGACGACTGATGTGGATGAAATCGTTACCCTTGTGAAAAATCTAGAGCCTACATTTGCAGGTATTAATTTAGAGGATATTGCAGCACCACGCTGTTTTGAAATTGAAAAACGATTAAAAGAAGAAACGAATATTCCTGTATTTCATGATGATCAGCATGGGACGGCTATTGTCGTTTTAGCAGCTGTTATTAATGCATTAAAAGTTGTAAGTAAACAAATGGATGATGTGAAAATTGTTATTAACGGTGCGGGTTCGGCAGGAATTGCAATTGGAAAATTATTATTAAAAGCTGGCGCAAAACACATTACGTTAGTTAGTTTAGAAGGTATTGTTTGTGAAGGTGAAACATGGATGAACGAAGCGCAAATCGAAGTTTCACAGAAGACAAATCGAGAATATGTACGTGGAACATTAAAGGAAGCGATTCATCAAGCTGATATTTTCATCGGTGTATCTGCTCCAAACGTATTAACGAAAGAACTTATACAGACGATGAACGAGAAACCAATTGTGTTTGCAATGGCGAATCCAATTCCAGAAATATTCCCAGAGGACGCATTAGAAGCTGGGGCAGCTGTAGTAGGAACTGGGCGTTCTGATTATTCGAATCAAGTAAATAATGTATTGGCGTTCCCTGGAATATTCCGCGGTGCGTTAGATGTACGTGCGACTGATATTACAGAAGAGATGAAATTAGCGGCAGCATATGGGATCGCTAACATAATTACAGACGAAGAGCGTAATGCGAATTATGTAATTCCAAATCCATTAGATAAAAGAGTTGTTCCAAGTGTTGCAGAAGTAGTAGCGAAAGCAGCCATTGATTCAGGGGTGGCGCAAATTACGAAAATGCCAAGTTATAGATAGTCAAAAGCAGTGCCTTAAAAAGGCACTGCTTTTTTTGAGATAAGAAATCAAAATAATGAAGAAGGATAGAATTATTTATGTCCCTTCATTATTTATTTAATTCCATTGCAACTTGTTTACCATTTACTAAAACCTCAGTTACTGCTACGATCACTTCTATCATTTTTTTCATCTCTCATCTCTCCTCGCTTCATTTCTTACTTTAAGTATAAGAGAAGAGAGAGAATCCAACTATTGAAGTACGTGACGTAGAAATTACATTGTTGTAAGGAAGTGTTCCAGTTTTGTCACTTTATTCGGCAGTGATTACAAATTGATCATAATATCTTTCATTCACATATATGTTTAATACCCATAATCCAGATGAAGGTAGTGACATTACGAGAGGGAGTTCTTTTATTGTAGTATCGATTGTATTTGAAGTAGTCCAATTTGGTTCGGAAGTTTCTTTTGGAACGATTATTGGTGTTGGAAGGATAGAGCCTTGTTTTAAAGCAATAATAGATAGTTTTCCAGTTGGCATTTTAGGATCTAGGAAGAACCACATTATTTCATTTTGCTCATTTGCGATAATAGAGCTATCAGCCATTGCAATTTTTCCTTCAATGCCTTTTAACGGTATTTTTCCTTCTACGAATGATGGCGCTTCTTCCCAATTTACACCTTTTAGGACACTAAGATGAAAAAAGGAAGGTGCGTTAATTTGAGAGGATGACGTTTCTAGTACTTCTTTTTTAGGTACATTTGAATCGGGTTGCACTTGCGCGCAGCCAGTGATGAGGAAGGAGAAAAGTAGCATATTTCCGATTTTTTTCATGGTGCCACACTCCTAATTTTTATTGTTAGTGTAATTGTATTTGCTAGAAGACGAGACAATTCCTTTAAATCATAAAAAGAGGTCGTAAGTTTTGTACGACCTCTTTTGACATTTTCTATCCCGATTGGTGCGGGCTAATAATCAGTGGGGGATGGAACGCCCCTACTGATTAAAGTTTCACTTTATATTTGTTCAGTTGAAAAGGTTGGTTCTCTTTCTTTTTGAGGCATTGTTAAGAAAATAACAGAAAGAACGATACATACTCCGCCTAATAATTGATATGCTCCAAAGGATTCATTAAGCCAAGCGATTGAAACGATGGCAGCTACAAGTGGTTCAATGCTAGATAAAATACTTGTTTCTGTTGCTGCTAAATATTTAAGACTCCCGATATAAAGAAGGAAAGAAAGAGTGCCACTTATAATGATAAGAATAAGCATAGAAAAAGTTTGAAATGTGAAAGTTTGCGAAATCTGATTCCATCCAAAAGAACGATTACAAATAAGCAGTGCAATCCCTCCAATTAACATCCCCCAGCCAATTACTATAGTTGTTCCGCATTCTTTAATAAGAGAAGCCGGATGAAGGGTATAAAACGCAAAACCAATCGCTGTTAATAGGCCGAAAGTAATAGCTGCTTTAGATAAAACAATATTTTCAATTGAACCGTTTGTAATAATAAAGTATGTCCCTGTTAGAGCAGTTATAATTGCGAGTATTTGCATAGAAGCAGGGAATTTCTTTTGCTCAAACGCAACGTAAATGGTAATAAGAACAGGACCTAGAAATTGAAATAGTGTTGCCGTTACGGCATTACTAATATGAACTGTTTCGATAAAAGCGTACTGCGCACCAAGCATGCCAAGAATAGAGAAAATTATAAGTTGTATAAAGTGTTTAGGATGTTTCCAAATGTGAAATATGTTTTGTTTTTTAATAAGCAAGAAAGCCAAAATGAATATTCCTGCGAGTAACAGGCGAATTGTTAAAAAATCAATTGATGATACGTTCGTATGTTGAAATAGCCACTGAATCATGGGACCAGATAATCCCCATAGGTTAGCTCCTGTAATAATCATCATAAGTCCGATGCGTCTACCATTGTTCATTATCATGCATCTCCTCTCTAGTATTTGATTATTAATGTGTTACATGATAAAAGGAATTATATAGAACTTCTGGTACTGTAAAAAGTATCAGTTATGTATTTTTGGGAGGGGTCAGATGTTGTGTTAGAACTAACGCCTAATTTGAGTGCAAATAGTAAGACAGCATTGTATGTACAATTGTATGAGTATATAAAAAAAGAGATTAAAGATGGAACGATTCCGGCCTTTACGAAATTACCGGCTAAGAGGAAGCTGGCGACATATTTACAAGTGAGTAAAAATACAGTTGAAGCTGCTTATGAGCAACTTCTTGCTGAAGGATATATTGAGTCGATTTCTAGAAAAGGTTATTTTGTATGTGAAATCGAGCAAATGATTCATGTGGAAGGCAGCGAAGAGGTAATAGGAGAAGCGCCTTTTCAAGATAAGAAGTATAAATTTGATTTCACTCAAACGGGTGTGGATACTAATACTTTTCCGTTTCATGTATATCGAAAAATTACGAACGAGGTATGGCAATTTGAAAATAAAGATTTACTTTTTATTGGACATCCGCAAGGGGAGGTAAGTTTACGAGAAGAAATCGCGAGCTATTTGTATGAATCTAGAGGTGTACGATGCGTAGCTAGTCAAATTGTAATAGGAGCGGGTACGCAAATATTAGTAAAAATGTTATTTCAGTTGTTAAAGGGAAGTCGTTATGCGGTTGAGAACCCTGGGTACCATCGGAAAATGGTTGTTTTCGAGCAAGGGGAACAAAATGTACAAATGTTATCTTTAGATAGAGATGGAATTCGTATGTCACAGTTAGCGGATAGCCATGCAAATGTTGTATTTGTTACACCTTCGCATCAGTTTCCTTGCGGGATGATTATGCCAATTACGAGAAGAATGCAGCTTTTACAATGGGCGGAAAAAGAAGAAGGAAGATATATTATTGAAGATGATTATGATAGTGAATTTCGCTATTCAGGAAAGCCAATTCCAGCGCTGCAAGGGTTAGATAGAGATGGGAAAGTAATTTATATGGGGACGCTCTCTAAAGCGCTATTACCGTCATTACGGATGAGTTATATGGTGTTGCCAAAATCCCTCATTAAGCAGTATCAGGAGCAATATTTATTTTACACACAAAGCGTTTCAAGAATAGATCAAGAGATCATTAAGAAATTTTTAAATGACGGGCATTGGGAAAAACATATTCATAAAATGCGTGTTGTGTACCGAAAGAAGAGAGACCGTCTTGTTTCGGTAATAGAAAAATATTTTTCTAATCGCATTGAAGTAATAGGGGAAGATTCCGGCCTACATATTTTATTAAAAGTGCATAACGGGATGGAAGAGAAAGAATTAATGGAAGCTGCAGCTGAAAGGAGTATTAAAGTGTATCCTGTTTCGATGTATTATAGGGAAGGGACTTCTCCCAAAAGTACAGTATTACTTGGATTTGCGACTTTATTAGAGGAAGAAATTGAAGAGGCCATTCAATTATTAGATACAGCATGGTTTACAAGAAAGTAAAAAACATCCTCATAAATGGAGGATGTTTTTTTATTATTTTTCTTCATCTAGGAAAAGAACCATATGCTCTTCATCCCAATATTGTCCGTTATATTTTAATGAGCGTTCTTGCACACCAAATGTTTTAAATCCTAATGACTCATAAAGTTTTTTTGCACCATCGTTTCCGACAACAACATCAAGCATAACTTGCTCTACTTCTAGAGATTTAGCAAGTTCAAGACATTCCTTAATAAGTGCTTTTCCTGCTCCAAGTCCGCGTGCTTTTGGAGACACGTATACTGAACCAATTTTCGCTTTATGTTCTTGTTTTACATATGGTTTCGTTTCCAGTGTTGCAACTCCGATTAATTCTCCATCTTTAAATGCACCTAGTGTATAGTTCTCATCTTGTGCTAATTTTTGGGCTTTATATTCAATAGCACACTCTTTATTAATAATATCTTCATAAGAAGAGCTGAAAGCTTCCGGGTTTTGTTTTAACCCTTCTACTCGAAGTTCTAAGTAAATTTCTGCTTCGTCTTTTGTTAATACATGGATATCCAATTATATCACCCTCCAAATCTTTGACAGTTGTACCTATATTTTATATTGAAATAAGAATAATTTCAAAAGCTTAGCTTATATGAGCTGGTTTTATAAATAAAATAGCACCAGTAGTGTTGACTACTACTGGTGATTTCACGCATATATTATTCAAATGGTAATTCAATTATAAATTCTGTTCCGACTTCTAATTCGCTTTTAACTTCGATAGAACCATTATGAAGTTCGACAATTTCCTTTGCAACAGCTAGTCCAATGCCTTTTCCTCCTGTAGCTCGTGTTCTAGATTTATCGACACGGTAAAAGCGATCGAAAATGTGTGAGATATCCTCTTTTGGAATACCTTCACCTTCATCTTGTATACTTATTGTAAAAGTATTCGCACTGGTTAGTACACGTATTGTTATAGAAGTGTTTTCTGGCGAATGTTGATAAGCGTTATGCAATAAATTTAACATTACTTGTTCCATACGCCTTTCATCTATACAAACTTCTAAATCATTTTTACAGTACACATGAATTTCTATTTGTTTGTTTGTTAATGTTGTTTTTGTTTTTTCAACCATTCGTTCTAAAAATGGCCTAAGGAGCATTTTTTGTTTTTTAATAACGAATTGATGTTGCTCTAATTGTACGAGCATAAATAAATCTTGTACGAGATCAGTTACACTATCGGTTTCATCCTCGATGATTTGTAAATACTCTTCACGTTCTTCCTTCGTTAAAGAATCTCTCTTTGCCACTTTCGCATAACCTTTCATATAAGTTAGTGGAGTTAGTAACTCGTGCGCTACACTGGCAAGAAATTCGTTTCGCTCTTTTTTCATATACGTCAGTTCACTAGAAAGTTCCTCAATGGTTGTGGCTAAACTTCCAAGTTCATCATTGCGTTTAATCCCTAATTGAATTGGCTTGTTTAATTTTGACATTTTTTCTGTTGCTCTCTTCATCTTTATAAGAGGATCTGTAATAACTCGAGAAAAAACAAAGACAGAAATAGTTGTTAAAATAAGTGTTAAAATACTCACGATAATGAATTGATTCATGAGTCTAAGTAGCATATCTTCTAAGAAGGATGTTTTTAAGAACATGTGTAATTTGCCTTGAAAGTCTTTTGTATCAATTGGTGTTACTGTTGAGATGAATTTTGATTTTTTCCAATTCTTTTCTACTATTAATCCGCCCCTTTTAACGGGGGCGATTTTACAATGAAGTTGTTTTTGCATATCTTTTGTTACTGTTTCTGAGGCCGAAGTGATTTTTCCATTACTGTCAGTGATAACAATGGCTATATCAGAATTAGTAAGTGCTTCTGTTTCCATTAAGTCTTCAGCGGCACTTTCAATAGAGAAGCCAGAAGAGGTAGGGCGGTTGAGATGTTCAGTATGTTTTCTTTTCTCAGCGTATTTGCCGTATTTGCTCCATTTTGCACGCTGTTCAATCGTATTACGATAGCGATTTCCTTTCTCTAAAAGAGCAAGCGTCTCCTCTTCAACACGCATTTTTGAAAGACTTTTATAAAAAGATACGAAAGCGATTGTCTCAATACATAAAGCTAATATTAAAAAGTATGTCCCAACTTTAAGGGAAAGTTTGCTCATTTTCTCACCATACCTTATTTCATATAAAGTGAAACTTTAATCAGTGGGGATTTATCCATCCCCACTGACAGAAGTAATTATTCATTTTTCCATTTATATCCGACTTTATAGACAGTTTCTAAGTAATCTTCAACTGGAAATCCTTTTTTGCGTAACTTATCCCGTATGTTACGAATATGTGAATCGATAGTTCTATATTCGATGTCTGTTTGATAACCCCAAATCTTTTCGATTAAATCGTCTCGGCTGTAGGCACGGTTTGTATTTTGTAAAAATAGTCCGAGTAACGAAAATTCAATAGGAGTTAGTGAGATTTTTTCATTATAAACTGTAACAGTATGTTTTGTTTTATCCCACTCAATACCATTGAAGCTAACAAAGCCATCTTTCTTTGTACGACGTAATATAGCCTCGATTCGTGCGACTAATACATGTTCATCGAATGGTTTTGTAATATAGTCATCTGCTCCCATGGTCAGGCCTTTGACCATATCATAATTTTGGTTGCGAGCTGTTAGCATAATAATTGGAACGTTGGAAATTTGACGGATTTGATAGCAAGTATCCCACCCATCCATATTTGGCATCATAA
>NZ_JBALMG010000157.1:0-255 GCF_036963225.1 Bacillus sp. JJ783
GACTATGATATATTATATGTACGTTTCCAATGAATGAGCATTTTATTAAAAACCTTTAATTCATTATATTAAAATACAAAAATAAATATCAATTGAGATCACACCTTATACCTAATCATAGTGAAAGTGACGAGTTCACATTATACAGAAAGGTAATAATTATAGTTTTTCGAAACATGAGATTAGCGAATGGGTTCAGATAAAATTTAAAAAATATAAAAGAGATCTTAGTGGTCTGAAATCAAAAGCAAAATA
>NZ_JBALMG010000157.1:338-591 GCF_036963225.1 Bacillus sp. JJ783
GATATGAAATTGTTTTTAAAAATCTTGATACAAAAAACATTACAAAAATAGTTATTCAAATAAAAATACATGCTGGTCTAGGTTACATATGTAAGTGATGAATCATAGAATGTGAGATGGGACTACTGCAAAATCAAGAAATACTTATTAAGGAGATATAAAATGAACAAATACTTTAATAAAAGAAAAATAAGTAGAAAAGATTTAGTGGAATATAAGCTCATTGGAGACGGAAAAGATGGAGAAGTATACC
>NZ_JBALMG010000157.1:750-7384 GCF_036963225.1 Bacillus sp. JJ783
AAAAAGAAAAACAAATTACAGAAGAACTAACTGAAAGGATATTAATAATGTTGGATGAATTAAAAAAGATTGGATTTACTAGGTGGGACACGGAAGTAAGACATGTGTTAATAAATGAAGAAGGTCAGTTAAAAGTCATTGACCATAAAAGAGCTTTTACTTCAAATAGTGAGGTTCCTACGAAGTTGTTAAAAGGGTTTAAGAAATTCGGACTATCACAAGATTTTCTGAACTATGTGAAAAATATACGTTCTTCTGTTTATAATAGATGGGCGGAACATCAATAAAAAACACATTATCTTGTGTATAACGTTTTTATATTGAAACTTTCATTTGGCTTCTTAATTATTCCCTTGTAAAATTCATTATAAAAATGAATAAATATACATGTAAATCTTAATACAAGATTATTTTCTCTCTCTTTTTGCGGGCAGTACTCCCATCGTCATCAAGCTAATAAAGGCAAATACCCCAAAAATAAGAAAAATGGCATATAAGGTTCTATATTTCATGTTGCAAGCAAAGTAAAAGAACCCTACACAAAGCCGGATTCTCTTACAAATGTATTCGTTTATAAAAGGCTTCACTAAAGGAATTGAGCCTGAACCACTCAATTCCTTTTTTATGTTATAACAAATGAATAAAAATTTTCAATAAAGGAAATTCCTTTTTGTCTTAAACTTAATTACAAATTGAAATTTTGAAGCAGAAGAATAACAGAACCACTCAAGGTGTTTTCTTAATCTCGCATTGCCCCTGCCTCTCGGGAAGTCATTGCCCCTTGTCCTTCACTTACATCTTTTTGGATTTCTTGCTTTACTTTGTTTGCATCAGTTCCAACAAAATCAGGTTTCAAAATAGAACCCGAATTTTCTTTAGCTTTGTTATGATTTAGCATACAAGTCCCCCTCAATTTCTTGTTTAACAATCTTATTATTTACAAAATTCATTTGGTATATCCCGAGTAGTTGAGCGAATTTTACGTAAAGTAAAAGGGATTTAAATTGTATAAGTGGTTTCTTATTTTAGGAATAGCCATTAGTCGGATTTTATAACTTTTCGCTTACATTTTTGATAACATTTTCAATAGATTGGCACATATAAACTGAAAAGCCCCTCCGGTACTTCTGAAGGGACACATTAATATATTCATTGTTATCAGCTATTTATAGTTCTATTTGATGAGAGTCTCCCTGAATATACATACATATACTCAACAGTGACAACATAATACCCACAACGAAAGTCATAGGATTATCTTCTTTTTCCTTGTCAAAAGTAAAGAAAGTTACTATACATAAAATAATTGTGAATATGGGCATGATTACAAATGCGTAACCGAATATAAATGAAACTCCACCCATAACCATCCCTATTAGTCCATATAGATTTTGGGTTGGAATTTTTTCTATAAGTTCCCTCTCATAATCAGATATGCCTTCATAATCATCTTCTTTCCATTTGTTCTTTAGTTTATTAAGAAAATTGATTGTTTTTTTGAAAAACTTCATTGTTTACACTCCTAGAGATTACATGAACGCTACGGTTTATTAAGTTTTCTCCTCTTTATTTTAACAGTAGGTACATTTGCTTTTTCTAAATAAAAACTATTCATTAGTCTAAACCATTACATAAGTAAAGTAGAAAAATAAGAATAGAAGATTGAAATTTTGTTTAAAACGTGGAAGTCATTTTTTGAAATTGATGAATGTAAAAATATTAAAAGAGAACGCCTAGAGTGTCATTTATATGGACAACTCATCGGCATTCTCCTCTGTTCTTCTACGATGTTTCAAATACGACAGTTTCTGCTTGAAAAGACAAAGCAGGAACTGAGTGAATACAAAGCGATTTATATGATTAAAGATTACTTTCCTTTACTGTTTCAAGCGATAGCCGCTGGCACAGAAGAACTTTTAAAAATTCTGCATCGTCTTTATCTGTTGCTCAAAAAGAATGGTCGTAAATGTCATCGGTATAAGAAGATGACCGTCTTTGATATTCTAGGGATTGTGTATAAAACGACGGTGAAGCATAGACAAGCTGCCTAGCGAAAAAATCACGTTTTAATAGGCTTCTTTAGCATGCCTACTTTTCTATCAATTGCTAGTTTTAAAACAAGGATCGTTTCATATCTAGTAATTTACTCGGTTAGCTTGATGGGCATGGGGTAGTACCCCTTATATCATAAAATTGTTGGGGGAGTAAAGAAGTTAGGGCGGAGATAGACTGGCAAGGGTATGAAAAGATGGCAAACAATGAAACGGTATTTCCGCTAATGCCAGTTTCTTTTTGTAGCATCATTCATACATTAGGATTAGGTCGTATAGGGGGGGATAAGAGTTATGAGAGAGTGTGTTTTAGTTATTGGTGCTCACCCAGATGATGAGTTATTAGGATCTGGAGGGACTTTAAAAAGATTAGTGGAGAATGGCCATCGGGTTATTTCAATAATTATTGCTTCAGGAAGAAGGGAGGAAGCGGATCGGATACATCAACTAGGCAAGGATGCAAATAAAGAAATTGGTATTGAAGAAGTGATATTCCTCAATCATCCTAATTTAGAATTGGAATTAATTCCGTTGCATCAATTAACGAAAGAATTAGAACAATTAATACAGAACTATAAACCAAGTAAAATTTTCACCCACCATTATGGAGATGTCAACATTGATCATCTAATTACCTTTCAAGCGGTTTTGACCGCAACGCGACCTCTACCTAAACGAAATCCGATAGAATTAATTACGTTTGAAACGGTTTCCTCTAGTGAGTGGAATGTCTATACAAATGATAAAGTTTTCAAACCTAATTATTTTGTTAATATTACAGATCAAATGGATTCAAAGATTGCGGCGCTCAAACATTATGATGTAGAAATGAGAGATTTTCCTCATCCTCGTTCGTATGAAGGCGTTCAGCATTTAGGAAGGGTTAGAGGTATGACGATTGGCGTACCATACGCTGAAGCGTTCGAAGTGATAAGGAGGATCTGGCAATGAGAAATGAGAGTATGTTTCCGTATTCCTATTTAATCGAAGCGATGGATAAATATTTTGGAATGCATTCACCTTCATCACCCAAAAAGAAAAATGCAACGAGAGAACGATATGTAAATGCAAAGCCAAAGGTGACTTCAAAGAAAAGAAGACTTTCTATATTAATTGCTACGTTTTGGGATTATCCTCATACGGGGGGGTTATCTAATTATATTACAGCACTTAGAGAAGGTTTAAAAAAATTGGGCCATAAAGTCGATATTATATCTCCTAATCAATTTCTTACGAGCGAAGTAAGAAACATGCGTAAAAAGGTTGTTCCAGAATTGAAAAATTTCTTTTCTGCACGTTATGGAAGCTATAATACCACGATTTTGAGAAATTGCAGACGTATGTATATCTACGAAATGATGTTGCTTAAAAATATCAACTTAAAAAAATATGATGTTTTTCATGCGCAAGATTTGTTTACAGCCAATATATTGGGAAGAATCAATCGACTTTATAAGAAACCTTTGCTATTTACACCCCATGGGATGTTTACTTTTAACCGGGTGAAATTTGGTATATTTGAAAAAGATTCACTAGAAGAAGCCTATTATAAAACATTAGAAAGTAAAGCTATTGAATTTGCCAATCATCTTATTATTCTCAGTGATTCATTTCGTCAACCGTTAATGCAACTGGGGGCAAAGCAAGAGGAAATGACAACTGTGCTTACGGGTATTGATTATCCTGAGAAGTATGATGTGAAAAATACATTGGCACAGAAAAAAATCGTTATTACATGTGTGGCGAGATTAGGACCAAGAAAAGGTCATAAAGTATTATTTGATGCACTTTCACAGATGGAAAGGAAATATACTGAAAACATTAAGGTGCTTATTGTCGGAGATGGCGAGATGAGAGATGCGTTAGAAAAGCAAGTTGCTTCTTTGAATCTTTCCATGGTGGAGTTTTTAGGGGAAAGAGATGATGTACCAAACATTTTAAGTAAAACCGATATTTTTGTACTTCCAACTCTAAATGATAGTCTGCCTATTTCTATTATTGAGGCCATGCATAGTGGAGCTTGTGTCATTTCGACAACATCGGGAGGAATACCTGAATTAGTGCATCACGAGAAGACAGGTATTCTAGTAGATGTAGGAGATGTAAATAAACTAAAACACGCATTAAAGTTCGTTATTGAAAACCAGCAAGATCGGGAGAAGTTAGGTGAAAATGCAAGAAACTTCGCTAAAAAATATTTAACTAGAGAGACAATGATAGCTCATATCGAAAAAATCTACAAAGATATTTAAGTGAGGAAGGATTCTATGTATCATGAACACAGTGCAGTTGTAATGGACTTAAGTGCCAATGGAGTTGGAATTATTAGAAGTTTAGCGAGAAAAGGAATTAAAGTTTATGCGTTTGATGTAGAGGGGCCTTATAAGATAGGGAGATCACGCCTTGCTTCATGCGGAGTATGTCCAAGTCCTTTATCGGAAGAAAAGGAATTATTAACTTTTTTAATCCACTTGGCTAAAGAATTAAAATTGAAACCAGTTTTGTATACAGGTGCGGATGATTATGTGGTATTTATTTCAAAATATCGAGCGGAGCTGTCTAACTACTATTTATTTTTGTTTCCTGAGCATTCATTAATTGAAACAATACTAGATAAACATAAAATGTATGAACTGGCTGTGAAGCATAATATTCCATGCCCGAAAACATATGTGATTGAACATAAAGGACAGTTAGAAGAAGCAATATTGAACCTCGGTTTTCCATGTATATTAAAGCCGACTTTGGGCCATAAGTTTCGAAAAAAAATAAATAAAAAGGCTATATTTATAAAAAATCCAGATCAACTAAGAAATGAGTATGAATTGTACCGACAGCATGGAAAGCTCATCGCTCAGGAAATCATTCCTGGAGACAATCAGCATTTTTATAAAGTGGCTACTTTTTATGACGACAATATGGAGCTATTAGCATTATTTTCTTTGCAAAAGAACCATCAATTTCCAGCTGACTTTGGAACAGGAGCTCATATTGTTAGTAAACAGATTCCAGAACTAGTGGATGTATGTTTACCTCTTTTTAAAAAAATACAACTTAAAGGTATTGGCATGGCAGAGTTTAAAAAGGACCCGCGAGATGATGTTTATAAGTTTATTGAAATCAATCCCCGTTTTTGGTTAACTCATAGCCTAACAGAATCTGCAGGCATCGATTTTGCTTATATGTATTATTTATATCTAACCAAGCAAAACCCAGCGCCAAGACTTAAACAAAGAGACGGTATCAAATGGATTTATCTTGTGCGGTATTATTTAACGTTCCGTGACAAGAAAAAAAGAGCTGAAATGACATGGCAAGATTTTTATGAAGGCTTGCGAGGAAAAAAAGAGTTCGCTCTTTTTGCGTGGGACGATCCGATGCCATTTATTAGAAGCGCATGGTCTCATTTGAGGAATGCATGGAAACGAAAATGAAAATGAAAGGAATGAAATCATTGTATGAAGCAAAAGAATTATCCTATTATTTAAAGAAGTTTAGAATTTCAGATAAAATCTCTTATTCAATGGGTGAAAGGGTAGCAATAGATCCTGCTAAAATTGAATGTCTGAAATCAACAACAAGAACTAGTATCTACAAATTATTTCTTCGAAAAAAAATGAAAAACTATCCCATTATTTTAAAAGTATATAATTCAACAAGCTACAGAAATGAAGTAGAGATTCAAGTATATGAAAAAGCGTATCCGATATTGAAAGAGTTTCTTCCTCAAATATATTATATTGAAAAAAAAGGAACTGAAACCTGGATATTCATGGAGTTTGTCCAGCAAGTACGCGGCCAGATTACTTTCTCCCCAAAACATTTAGAACATATTATCCCCACTGTTGCCAAACTTCACGCACACACATTTGAAGACAATTTGAAAAAATATAAAAATATTTGGAATGAATGGCTCCCCATTTATGAATCAAGCAAAATGAGAAGTGGTCGATCTAAATACATTGGAAGAACGATTACTTTTCTCGATGATGCAGTGCAAGACGATAGGGTAAGTGAGACCATTAAACCCTATCATAAATCGCTAATAAAACTGTGTCAGAAGGGACCGGATTTTTTTCCAGAACTATTTGAAAACGGTTCATCTATAACACATGGAGACCTTCATATGCAAAATATATGTAGTAATAATGTGACACTAGATGCTCCATGGAATATTCAGTTTATCGATTGGGAGTCTATTAAATACGGACCAGTCTGGTTTGATATGGTTGTTTTAGTCGAAATATTATTAGGCTTTAGAAAAGATTGGCAGAGCAATGCAGAAGAGATTCGCACGCATTGTGTGAATTTATATACAAAACAAATGCAGAAGAATGGGATTGAATTTAAAACAGCTCCAATTGATCTTTATAAAATGGCGTATTTGCAGAGAACATTAGAAAAGGGGCTGCATACTCAGTTACGAAGAATATTCAATAACCGTTCTGGTTGCGAATTATTAGCATATCATCTTGAAAAAGTTTCAATTTGGGGAGAAGAATTAGGTTTATAGAGGATAAATCTCCCTTGTATCATTAGAAGAGTTAGGATTTGACACTACCACCCCTAAAGGGGCCAGCTGA
>NZ_JBALMG010000158.1:0-3801 GCF_036963225.1 Bacillus sp. JJ783
CTACAGTATACAAAAAACGTAGGCTTACGCCTACTGACATTCATCTCCCACCTAAAATTGGTGTTTCACACCTTCACATTTTTGAGGAAGGAGTCTTCTGTCAGAAAACGTTAAATTTTTATAAAAGAAAACAACCTGTATAAAAACAGGTTGTTTTCTTTTATAGGGTAAAACAAAGAAAGAGTGGAAAAAAATGCACAAACTTCTAGGGCACAAGAAGTAAAACAATCGTAGAAAACTAAAAATTCTGATATCTCACTAGATAAGGGTTTTTGTTTTCTCTTTCTTTGTTGTTATGAGTATAGCATTAAAAACGACATAAATCAACAAAAAATCTCACAATTCTTATTTTTTCGACATTATACCGTAATTCCTCCACACATTATTTTTTTAAGCGCTATGTATATTTTATATCTGTTACATGATTATTTTATATATTAGGAAGTAAGTAATTCATCATAACTAATCCTATGGTAATTCCTTTGTGAATCTTTATATATATATAATTATATTTAAAATCATAACTTTTAGAATTGAGGTGACCATCATGAGAAGTTTCGGTTCATTAGTAATTTCGGTTCTGGTGCAAAGATAAAATAAATGAGAATATAGCGCATATATTTCTAGCGGAATTGTATTTTATGCTGTTAGCCCAAACAATTGATGGATGAATTCTTTCTGATTTTGAACAGACTGATCCCGTAAATCAATCTGTTCTTTTTTGATCATATGCATGACTTCTACTCCTGCAAGAATGGATGTAGCTGTGCCAAAAGACTTGAACCCTAACATAGAACGCACACGTTTCTTAATAAGACGATGATCTTGTTCCACTATATTATTGAGATATCTAACTTGTCTAAGCTTTATGCCTTCAGGCATATGTTTTTCTTCTTTCAACGCTTGAATTGCTATAGGATAGGCAGGGTTCTTATCGACTGTTATCACGCGAGGTTTAGAAACGTACGAAAAAGCCAGGGCTTTCTTGAAAAAACACTTGGCGGCTTGTTTATCTCTTGATTTACTTAGATAAAAATCAATGGTATTCCCTTCTGAATCAACGGCACGATATAAATACATCCATTGCCCTTTTACCTTAATATAGGTTTCATCGACTCTCCATGAATCATTTGTTGATTTTAGATGATGTCGTACTTTCTCTTCTAATTGAGGTCCATATTGATGAACCCAGCGCATAATCGTTGTGTGAGCAATGGATAATCCTCTTTCCTCCATCATTTCCACCAGGTTACGGAAGCTCAAATTGTACCGTAGGCACCACCTTACTGTTAATAAGATTAGTTCAGGCTGATAATGTTTCCACTTGAATAGGTTTTGCTTTTCCAAACTGATCACGTCCTTTTTTAGAGTATTAGTATGTCTAAGGTTCAGAGATTAGTTACATAAATCTTATAGTTTTTGCACCAGAACCCTTTTTTCTTATTCCCCCTTTTCAAGGGGATAAACAAAAACACCCGATTTCAAATTCTTTTAGTTGATAGACGTGAGACTACTATTTTAGTAAGTTGACAAAAAATGTCGAAAAATAGCTAAAATTGTCTAATTTTGATTGCTATACGACCTGTTCGATGTTAAATTCGAAGTAATAAGAAAAAAGGGAAATGGGTTCGTTCCATTCCCATATCCTACCTTTCGTAATTATTTAGTATGAACACGGATGGAGATTTCTTTCTTCGGGTATGTTTTATATTTATCAAACTCTAGGACGATTTACGAGCACTTATTTCTTAATTTTCAAAAAATGAAACCGACAGGAAATAGAAATCAATTACATTCATTCATCGAAAGGGCTTTAATGGAACGAATTGAAAAGGAAAGGATGATTTATATGCAGAAAAAGAATAATTTTATGTTCCAAAAACCGATGAAAGTACTTGCGACATCTGCTATTTTGGCAACCACACTATTTACACCTACTATAACAAATAACTTGACAGTTCAAGCTGAAACGGTTGCCGCGCAAACTGAAAATCAATATGAACAGAGGGAGTTTAAACTTCCAGGTACAGGAGGTTACTATGAGGAATCACTAAGAGAAAAAAGATCATATACAATATCATATATGCCAACAGGAATCTATGTAAAACCGAATGAACAAGTTACAATTGAAGTATCGGGAACAAAAAAGATTAAAGCGATTATTGGGACAACTGAATATGATAAAGAAGCGGGAAAAGAAATTGAGCTTTCTCCTGGTTCTAACACGATCTCCTCTCCGAACGGTGGTTTATTAGGGTTTGATAACTATCAAAAAACAGGAACAGTTACGGTGAAAGTAACACAAGGCGGGAGCCCTGTTCCATTCTTTGAACTAGGGAAGCATACGAAAGACGACTGGATTGCAATGATGGACAAGTACCCAGATGCACATGCTGTACAATTGAAATCAGAAAAAGCAGTACTTACCGTTACGCAGGATAGTGCCAAGAAATATATTGTGGATCAAGATCCTGTTCCTCTATTAAAAAAATATGATGAAATGATTCGAGCACAAGATAAGATATCAGGGTTATCTGAAACAGACCCGAATCCGAAGCATCGTCCAACACATCGCATTTGGCCTTTTGCAGAAAATCCTAAAAAAACAACTTGGGGCATGTATGCAAGTACTAATGGAGTATTTTTTACTACTGCTGGTAACGCAATCGAAAGTGCTTTAGATGTTAATAAATTTGGATGGGGACAAATGCATGAAGCAGGACATACAAGACAGCAAACACCATGGACGTGGGAAGATCGAAGAGGTACGTGGGAAGTAACTGTTAACCTATAT
Source organism: Bacillus sp. JJ783 (assembly GCF_036963225.1). Taxonomy (NCBI): domain Bacteria; kingdom Bacillati; phylum Bacillota; class Bacilli; order Caryophanales; family Bacillaceae; genus Bacillus; species Bacillus sp. JJ783. The sequence continues at coordinate 2,795 of NZ_JBALMG010000158.1, forward strand.
TCTTTAGCTGCACAAAAGCAATTATTCCCGAATCAACCAACACGTTTAGAAAAATCGGGGGATTACGATAGAGCCTTTACATATTTAAAACAAACAGATAAAGAATATAAAAATATTGACGACTTGTTTGTGAAACTTGTTATGCTTTGGCAACTTCAATTAGCATATGGTGAAGATTTTTATCCAAATCTTCACAAACTGTATCGAGAGTTACCACTGGATCAAATTAGATTTCCTAATGAAGAGAAAATACAATTATTTATTTACAATACATCGAAAGTAGCGAAACAAAATTTACTTCCATTTTTTGATCAATGGGGGCTGAAAGCATCACAAGAAACGAGACAAAAAGTAGAAGCTTTAAATAATCCAACATTAATTGCCCCTATATGGGAAGCGACGGATGCTAAACCTGTTAAACCACTAGCTGTATTGTCTAAAAAAATAATGAAAGCAAGTGCAAACAGTGAGGAATCACGTGATCCAGCTAGTAACGCAATTGATGGAAACCCAAATACAATGTGGCATAGCAAATGGAGTACAACAAATCAATATCCATACAACTTAACGTTAGATCTCGGTCAGACGAAAACGATTACTCAAGTAGCGTGTCTCCCGCGTCAAGATGGTGGGATTAATGGCCGTATTTTAAACTATAATATTTATACAAGTATGGATGATAGTAACTATCAAAAAGTAGCTTCTGGAACATGGGAAGATAGTACGACACAAAAATTGGCAACATTCGAACCTGTTTCCGCTAAATATGTAAAAGTGGAAGTAACGAACGGAAAGAATGGATTTGCTTCTATAGCAGAAGTAGATGTTCTAACTGATTCTTCACCTGTTAAACCATAAGTATTACCAAAACATACAATGTGTAACTTTTAAATAAAGTTTGATAAAAAAGCTTGCTTGATTAATAATCACAAGCTTTTTTTGTTTCTTGGGTGTTTTTGTCTATCCCCTTGAAAAGGGGGAATAAGAAAAAAGTAACCCAAAATCCT
>NZ_JBALMG010000158.1:3830-5985 GCF_036963225.1 Bacillus sp. JJ783
AGGATTTTGGGTTACTTTTAAAAATAGGTGTGTCAAAACATCTAGAATTCTACTGATATGTTTCAAAATTGATTTAGTTGTAATTTTGAAACGAAAAGACCTATTTTTTGCTATGTCATTATGAAGACGGTTATTTACTCTCAAGCTATATGACTGTTGTTGATATTGATCCGCTAAATAGTGCTGTCATATGTACCGATGCTTTTTATAATAAGATGACACTACAATTTTCGAATATAATAGACGTAAAATAGAATGGATTTAAGTGGTCACGTTTGGATTGTCATAAAGGAGTGTATAAAATGCAAGGGAATCAGATAAGAAAGAATACCTCAAGAACAGTTATTCATAATGATATAAATAACTATCCTTATTTAAACATACCTATGATTATCAATGAGAAAGATGGAAAGCTTTATGAAGTTTTAAGCACCGGTTTTCATACTAATGATGCAGTGGCAATGATAACAACGGACGGTTTCGCTACAACTAGAGTAAATACACCAATCGTATCAGTAAAAACCAATGATGGTAGCATTCAAGTATACCGCTTACCTTTAGAACTGGAATATTGGGTACTTTCTTGTATGCGTGCTGCTTCAACAGGAAAAAATCCGTTCCCATGTAAAGTTGCTTTTGGAATCATCGACACTAAATTTTATGTAGAATTCAAATAAAAATAGGAGCAATATTATTTTGCTCCTATTTATTTTATAAAGAGGTAGTTTTTGTCCTTCTACCATTATACATTTATTTTATTTCATATTAAATGTGATACGATAGTTATATATTCGTTTTGCTAGTAAAAGGAGATGAGTGTCGATGAAAAACCACATAAAAGTAAACGGAAAAATCCTTCAAACAAATAAAAAATGGTCCCATCTCAAGCAAAAACAAAGAGAACATATTTCTAATTGGTTACGTAGAGAATATACACAGTTTGTAAAAACACATTATAGAAAACCTAGAAAGTATGAACATGATGAGATTCTTCATGAAGTGATGAATCAAATACAGGAACATGAAATTTGGATTCCTTATGGTGAAGTGAAAAGATATTATCTAAGCAAAATTGGAAAATGGTTTAGAAAAATAGAAAGTGAATGGGAATCACAAATATCTAACAGTGAAAAACAGCAGGTATTAGAAGAAAAGTAAATACAAACAAACCAGGGGGCGCATTTCATGTTTAATATACAAGAAGATATGTATGAACAATTGAAAGAGAAAAAAGGGGAAGTTACTGTATTTTTAAAGAATGGCGTTCCAGTACGTGGGCAGATCCTTGCAACAGATAAGTTTACTGTCCTTATGATGGTTCATGGTAAGCAACAACTGGTCTACAAACAAGCAATCTCTACAATCATTAAGTAATACTTATTCCCTCTTTTCGAGGGGATGGGCAAAAACACCCATTTATCAATCTTTTTTACAAATTATCGGACTTTATTTTAAATCAACAAAAATACGCTATTCTTTCTGTAGAAGCATAGGAAAGGATGGCGTATTTTTTCATTTTAGGGGGTATTTTGTTTTATTGGCTTGATAGCGATGGGTCTGTACCCCTACGAAGATAATTACTAGTAGAGATTTCATACTTTATTAGTATTTAGCGTATGGAGTAATCTTTACAGGATCAGAGATAAATGTTGTACCAGCCGTAGAGTTAATCATTTTAACTCTATAATATTGTGGTATTGATAATGATGGTTTTGAAATTCCTAATGACATAGAACAAGCTGCATAATATTGTGGGTTTCTTGTAAGTGGATAAACAACATTTTCCCATGTTCCATCTGGTTGTTGTACTTGCCAAACTACTTTACCAGATCTAAAACTTGAGTCAACAGGTATTTTTAGATAAATAGAATTTGTATTTACATTTTCATAAACTGTTGGTGTTTTGTGGACATAATTTTCTGTTTCTGCAGCAAAAGTAATAGTTGAACCTACACCCATTGCTAAACTTAATGCTAAAATTGTTGATTGAATTAACTTTTTCACATTATCACCTTTTTTTCGTATATTTAGTTTTACCGATGTTATTATATCATACTTAAAGGGAATGTTAACTAATATTTTTTCCGTTATCTGAGAATCTCTTAGCGTATGAAAAGGATAAAAGCTACCCCATGATGGTTCATGGTAAGCAACA
>NZ_JBALMG010000159.1:0-17323 GCF_036963225.1 Bacillus sp. JJ783
GTCAAATAATTATAAATTATACGTAAATGCAAATTTATTATAACACCTAATTACATTGAAATGATTTTCCAATCAAGAATTGCTATTTTCAGATTCATTTTAGTCCTCATATCTCATTTTCTATTTACAGGTAAAAACATTACTATTCACAAATAATAGATAGCATTAGGACCATACCACATAGCTATCCACTCAATTAATACATTGTTCCCCAAAACGAAAAATTTGTAATTCCTCAATATAAAAATACACACATCCCAATATTCTAATAAAACCTATTTGTTGATAAATTTTTGCATGTATACCAAATCAAGATAAATAACTGTAAGATTGATTTGTAAATAAGCTTATTAAGGGGGATTATAAAATGTCTGATTTGTATTCTCGTCTTTCAAAAAGTGATGCCGCGGTTCTTCTAGTGGATCATCAAACAGGTCTTATTTCCAGTCTAGTGCGTGACTATGGTATTGATGAATTCAAGAATAATGTTTTAGCTCTTGCGAATACCGCTAAGTTTTTTGATTTACCTGTCATTTTAACAACAAGCTTCGAAGATGGCCCTAATGGCCCACTCATGCAGGAATTAATTGAACTATTTCCGAATGCGCCTAAAATAGCTCGGCCTGGACAAATTAACGCATGGGACAATGAAGAATTCGTTAAAGCCATTGAGGCAACAGGTAAAAAACAACTAATTATCGCAGGGGTAGTTACTGATGTTTGTGTTGCGTTCCCAGCACTATCCGCTGTCAACGCAGGATATGAGGTTTTTGTTGTAACCGATGCATCAGGAACTGTTAGTAAACAAGTAGCAGATGCTGCTCTTTTGCGTATGGCTCATGGAGGGGTCCAACTAATGAATTGGTTTAGCGTTGCAGCAGAATTACAGCGTGACTGGCGAAATGATATTGAAGGCTTTGGAACTTTACTTGCTAAACATCTTCCAAGTTACCAAAATATCATTGGAAGCTATATGGGGGCTCAAAGAGAGCTTAGCAAGTAAAATCTTAATATAAAATCAGAATTGGTATTGTATTTTCCTTAACTTGATGGCGATATATGGTAACAATGATGACTAATTATTCCTAATAAAATTCACTCCTAAAAAAACTTACAGCAGGTATTTACATAATTTTAAAAAGGGCTGTCGTAGCAGCCCTTTTTAAAATTATTTTACTAATATTGTATAATCCCCTACTCCACCGCTATATTTATTTACACCTAAATAAATATCCCCCTTCAATTGACTTCTTTCATATTTTGTTGCGTAAGCAGGGTACCTAATTTGCATGTTTATAGCAGTACCGCATTAAGGAATAACACGTATCAATTGACAGTACAAACCAGCCTATTTCCCGCTACTACGGCCTATACAGTATAGAAAACAATAAATACCTTTACTTTCATTAGTGTATCTAAAGAAAAGCGAAAAAATTTCCGATTCCACACAATAAATGGCTAAATTTAAATGTAACAATATTTTATTTAATCATTTTTATGTAAAAACCCTCATTATAGTGTACGAGGGTTAATTACGATAAATACGTTATAACTCCTTCTTAGAAGTATAAGATTCCGTCTCACCATCTTTATATATTTTAGTCAACTTAATAATTGACTTGTACGTATTATTATCATTGATTATCATTTTTTTCATCTCTTCTATTTCCGCATTGCCAGTTCCACTCTCTATTTTTAAACAGTTTGAAATTTCGAGGTATCCCCTTGATGCGAAAAGAATGATAAACGTAATATCAAGGAAATTAATAAATAGTAATCCGAATTTCAAAGGATTCCCAGCTGTATCCGATAAGATTAATCGAAAATCTAACAGTTCAGGTACCGGAACGAAATCTTTAGAAACAATCGCTTCACCTACTATAGTAATTTGCTTTACTACATTCCCAAGCTCATCTACAAATTCAATACATCTAGGTGGATCAATCGTTGTTGCCTGTAAAGATAAACTTAATTCAGGATTATTAAAATCGAAGAATAGTGTACTTCCCTCAGTTAAACAATGTGGACAAACATTTCCAAGTAAACTGAATTCATCTTCAATAAATTTAACTTTCGTTTTACAACTACAAACTTTCCCTATTCGAATCGCATCAATTCTTGAACAATCTACAAATATTACCTCACTGTCTTCTTGTGCAAACGACACTATACCTTTTATCTCATTAAATGAAATAAAATAGGATACAACTATTTCGTTTCCGTCTATTACGATACTCTCAACCCTAGAATAAGGATCTAAACTTTTCAAAAATTCACATATACTATTTTGACAACACCCACAATCACGTTTCGGCTCACAATCCACTGATTCTCCATTCCTTTCCTATATGTTTTACCTAATAAATATAATATGAAAGGTATGTAAGAAAAGCTTGGACAATATAACTCTAATATTAGTCTAGATAAGTATACAGACATATGCCTGTCAAATTAAGAAACTAATCGTTCCTCAAATAAGTAATAAAATATATTTTTCACTATAAATGCATATAACAATTTCATCTTTCAACAAAAAAGCGTTATAATAAAGTGAAACTTCTATTAGCGGGGAGCTTTATCTCCTACTAATGGTTAGCCCTCACCAATCGGGCTCTTACGGGCAGTTATCTCCTGCCGTCCTCATTATTTGCTTCTTCACCTTGAGGCGGGAGTCTACTGCTCGTTATTGCGGGATGAATTGCAGCCTCTACGATTACGTTATAAAGGAGATTAAAACAATGACTAAAATTAAAGTATATCAAGTAAAAGAAGAAAATATGGAAGCAGTAAAAAACATTATTGATGTTGAGGAACAAAATCCAACTGCTGAGAACTTACAAAATCTATATACATGTGTATTAGATACTGAAGATATGGCATTACCTGAATCATACGTTGAAGAAGATATCTTAATTGATTCTATGGAAGTTATGGTTAACGCTTCTCAAAGCAAGCTAAGAGACTTAGGTACATATGATGTAATCGAAGTTCAAAACAAAGGTAAGAAAACACACATTTTATTATTAGCAGACGAAGAATACGAAATTATCGAAGGCTAATTCGACTCCGTACATAAGAAAAAGCTCCTTTCAAAATTGAAAGGAGCTTTTTCTTTACGCTTTTGATGTTTCACTTTTCACCTTGTTTTGTTCTTTCTTATATACCATGCGCTCATTTCCCATAAAGAAAATGAATACGAACGCTAAACTTGCTGGGACTAACGCCCACATAAATGTCTGAACGATTGAACTAGAAAGAGCTTCAATAATTTTATCTAATATTTGCGGCGGAATTTGAGATCTTGCCGATTCTGATAGAATAGCTCTTGAATCTCCTAAAGCGTTTGTATTCATTCCCCCGCTCATACCTTTAAACGCTTCTTCTAATTGATCCTGGAAACCAGTTCTTTGAATCATTCCGAAGATTGTAATACCAAGTGTCATACCTAATGAACGAATGAAGTTACTCGTTGAAGTCGCAGAACCGCGTTGCTCCATACCGAAGTTATGAATAGCAGCCATACTTAGTACAGAGAATGAGAAACCAACTCCAAAGCCGATAATAACCATATAAATTGTTAATAATATACGACTTGTTTCTGGCGTTAATGTACTTAATAAGAATAATCCGATTAGCATAATTACAGCAGAAATAATCATAATGTTTCGGTAGCTAAGTTTTGATGTTAAAAATCCACCTAACTGCGCTGTAACTACTGATCCTAACATCATTGGTAATAACAATAATCCTGAGTTTGTTGCCGTACCACCGTATACACCTTGAATAAATAACGGAATGTACACAGTTGCTGACATAAATGCCGCCCCGTAACATAAGGCAATAATTGTACTCATTCCGAATAGACGTTGTTTAAACATCTCAAATGAAATGATTGGTTCTTCTACTTTTCGTTCAATAACAATAAAAGCAATTACTAAAATAGCGAACCCAGCAAATAAACTTAAAATAAAGCTAGAATTCCAATCATACTTTTGTCCGCCTAATTCTAAGGCGAACATTAAACAAATTACTGCACCAACTAAAGTAATTGCGCCAAACCAATCAATCTTTTGTTCTCTATGAACTCGTGACTCTTTATAAAATAATGTAATAAAAATAAGTGCTAAAATTCCAAGTGGTAAGTTAATATAAAACACCCAGTGCCAGCTAATATAATCCGTAATATATGCGCCAAGTAATGGCCCGAAAATACTTGATAAACCAAATACTGCTCCGAATAATCCACCCATTTTCCCGCGCTTTTCTGGAGGGAAAATATCAAAAACGATAGTAAATGCGATCGGCACTAGTGCCCCGCCGCCAATACCTTGAATGGCACGATAAATACCTAACTGTGTAATATTTTCAGCAGTTCCACAAAGTGCCGAACCGATCATAAAGACGATTAAACCGAAAATAAAGAATCTCTTTCTACCATACATATCTGATAGTTTACCGAAAATCGGCATACCTGCCATTTCTGCGACCATATAGGCAGAAACAACCCATACAAAGTTTTCAAGACCTCCTAAGTCACCAACAATTGTTCCCATCGCTGTTACGACAATTGTATTATCCATTGATGCCATTAAAATCCCTAGCAATAAGCCCGCCACAACAAAGCCCAGCTTATTATTCTTCTCAACCATAACCTTGCTCTCCCTCATACTACTTATATTTGTTTATGTTCTTTTACGACTGAATTGCCTTTCTGATTAAAGCTAGTATGATATTCTACAACACTAATTTCACAGCCAGGGCCAATCATAACATGATTTCCTCTTACTACGTCTGCTATTGTATGTTCTAAATAAATATCATCCCCCTCAATAATTGATGTTTGAAGGCTTCCTGCATGACTTGTAAAAGGAATAAATCTCGCTTTTTTACGTACTGTAATCTTTTTCCCACCGATTTCTCTCACTTTACTTCCTTCATAACGAAGTGAGATTTCAATATTTTCAGCATTAAGCAAACCATCACTTTCAAGACCACCAGTTAGTAATAATTCCTCTACTTCTATATCTCCCTTCACATTTAAAGCGCCTTTCACATCTACGAAATCACCGGATAGCTTCCCTTTAAATTCTATCATACCTCTAACTTTTGTTTTATTAATTTGTCCGTCACCTTGTACTTGGGCATTGCCATATACTTTTACATATTCCGCCTCCATATTCCCCTGTACTTCACTATCTCCATACACGACATAATTTTTCGCTTTCATATTGCCACGTACTTCACTCGTACCGTACGTTTTAAAATCATTACAACTCATATGATTAGAGATTGTTCCTTCACCGCGAATCTTCACTTTATTATAATCTCCACCTGCCGAGCTACCTGATCCATTTACAGTAAGACTATGTTGATTTTCCATATCGATTGCTCCCTTCCTTTAAACCTGCTTAATTTCTTTCACACTTGCGTTTTTATCAACATTAAGTACACCTGTATATTCAATAAGATCAATTTCACAGTTCGGTCCTACTGTAACATTGTTTCCTCTTACCGTTTTAATGTGAGCATAATCAATATCGATATTGTCACCTTCTAACAATTCAGCCTCTAACTGCAGGCCAAATACTGTTTTAAAAAGTTTACTAAAAGTACTCAATCTATGTCTTACTTTAATTGTTTGACCGCCAATTTCTTTCGCTCTACATGTACCGTGAATATTAATATTAATTTCATCTGCGCTTAATAAACCACCTACCGTAAACTGTCCCTCTGAAGAAAAAACATCAACCTCGCAATTACCATCAATCGTCGCTTGGCCATTGATTTTAAATTCTTCACCGGTGACATTTCCACCTATCGTACCTTTTCCTGCAATTTTTAAACTGTTCGCCTTTACATCTTGTGTAATTGTCGCTTTCCCATCGATTCGCATCATTTCTGCGCTAACTGTACCATCAACTTTACCCGATCCGCTAATTCTTGCATTACTACTTTTCAAATCACCAGTAACTGCACCGTAACCATTACATTCAAATTGCTCACATTCAACGTTTCCATTAACAGTTCCTTTTCCGTTTAGCTGTACTTTGTGAAACTCCCCGCCATTCGATGTACCGTAACCGTTTATAATTAAATTTTCTGTACGCATGATTTCTCCTCCACTACAACAGTTTAGTTTTTAATGCTTCGGTATATTTCGTAATCGCTTCACGTAAAACAATTTTTGTTCCCTTTTCAAAAATTAAATCATCCACATTTGAAACTAAGAAACATGTAGAAATCCCTAACTTTCGAACGATAATTACGTCACAATTTTTATGCTTAATCGCTTCGTAATTTTCACTTAATACTTGTAAGACCATTTTCCCCTCTTCTAAACTAACGTCTCCTGATTGAAGAAGTTCTTCTAACATATACACGTAAAGAATATCTGCAAATTGAAACTCTGCCGTTTTATTCGTTTGTTCTATAAAAAATTGTAAGACTGGTTCTGATGCAATACCCTTACGTAACAAATCATCCTTTGTTAAAAGAATTTCTGTCACGCTCGGTGAAAACATATTTGCTAATTCATCAAGGGATAAATCCTCTTTCATCGTTTGGATTTTATCAATACGTTCTAATATCTTTTCTTTCGGAAAAAATGTTTCCTGGCCTGTGAACGTTGACTTCCGTACAAACCAATCTTCCGGTATTAAATTTTTTCTCTTCCACCTATATAACTGTCCGTATGAAATACCAGTTAACTCTAATAAATCTTTTTTTGAAATTAAATCTGTACTCAACTGTATAACACTCCTTCCTGATAACAATGTAACATAACACTGTTACGCTGTAAACGGACTTTTATAATAAGTAGCGTAACAATGTGTAAAACAAACCTCCTTTTTATATGACAAAAGGTTCTTACGCATTTCATCAAAATGCATAAGAACCTTTATATATCAAGCTTTAAACCATATATCGTAATAATCAATCCAGCCTTGTGAATTAATCATTACATTTTGTATTTTTTCGTGTGAACTTACTCGCTGTTTATTACGATATAAAGGAATGATATGTATTTCACGTAACAGTGTGCCCTCAATATCGCGTAACAGTGTCACCCGTTTCTCTAATTGATTTTCTGTAAAATAAGGCTGCAATACTTCGTTAAAGTTTATATCGCTATGCTGATGAATAAAGCTGTTTTTTGTAAGAAACATATATAGTAAACTATCTTCTATCCGTTCGCTAATTGTCGCACTATCGTGCATTATATCAGCCTTTTGTATCGTACTCATTTGCAATAACTCTTCTTGTTCAAGAAACTCAATATCAATTTTAATTCCGTATTTTGCACATTCTTTTTGTATCCAATGCGCATCTTCAACGTGATCTTGCCCTGTAAATGTATATAATCGCAGTGTTTCATTACGGTAAGAGCTGCATTTAATAAGTGTATGTATATCCCTGTTAATTTGAATTGTACCGTTCTTTGTGAGTACTAATTCATCCGCTACTTCTCCGCGCTCTCCCTGTAATTCTTCAACAATTTTATTACCATGAATAATTTTATATAAAGCTCTACGAAACATCACATTTTGCATAGGTCCTTCTTTTGCAGTATTTAACGTAATGTAAGTTACATTCGACTCAAGTCTAGATACTTCTTTATGATGGTTTTCTATATTTTTATAACGTGCTTTCGCTAATATATCGCACGTATTAACTCTGTGCTCTACATTCCATAATTCAATTCGGTCGAGAAAAGGTCGCTCGCGAAAATATAAATCATTTGCTTCTAATACGAATACATCCTCATTCTTTTCACATAACCGAAACGGTCCAGTACCGATTAACTTCCCGTCTTCATCTTCATTTACAATCGAACACTGTTCTGTACTTAAAGCATGTAAAAACAACTTATTATCTGTAGATAAACGAATCTGCACAATATAGTCATCAAGAATATGTAAACTTTCAACGTGCTGTAACATCCAAGCATGTGGATTATTTTTCACTTTCAAGAATCGTTTAAATGTCTGTTCAACATCATAAGCGGTTAGTTCTTTTTTATTATGAAATTGAACACCTTTTCGTAAGTAGAAGGTCCATATATATTTCTGGTCATCATATTCCCAATAAAACGCAAGTCTTGGCTCTACACTGTTTGTATTTCCGTCTACATACACTAATGTGTCGTATATATGTTTTACCATATGACATTCCGAACGCATCGTAGCGTATACAGGGTCTAATGCAATATCTAGATTCATTTGCACTTGCAAACGTAGCACATCTTTTCTTCCTTGAGACGTCCTCTCAACTTGATAACCGAATATCGAATCTATCCAAGTTTGAAATTGAGTTTGAAGCGATGGGAAATATGAGCTATACCTTTCAATAAATGTACTCCCGCTTTTTACATCCCCTTGTTTCGTTATTTCTTTTCCTCTTTCTAAAATTAAAGAAAGTGGATGTTTTTGAAATAACAACTTTGAACGATTCCCTCTCCCTCGGCCTGGAAACCACATAATCCAATTTAATTCTTCTAATTTTTTTATGATTAATTTACTATTTCGCTCTGTACAAAATAAAGTTTCAGATATATTTTGTATTGTTATTTCTAATCTTTCGTCCTCTGCTCTCCCTTTTCCATACTGGAGCCAAAGGTGCATATATTGCTCCAAAATAGTCATAAAACGCCCCCTAAAAGATGAAAAATCTTCCTCTTTCATTCTACCCTTTTTCATTTCTAGCTTCCATCTTATCATTTCAATATAGAGAGGAGGAATTAAAAATGAATCACCTTTTAAAACGTTATAATAAGCCCATCCTCATTCGGTTGTTCGGTGAATTGTTAGTCCGAACGACTGAAGCGATGTTAGCTATCATTTTTATTGTTCACGTTAATAAAGCTTTAAATGGTAATGTCATAGTTACAATGCTTCTTTTCGGATTACAGCCACTCGCTGATATTGTATTTACATTAATCGCTGGAGGTGTAACAGATAAATACGGCCGAAAGAAAATAATGTTACTCGGATTACTCTTACAAGCTTTTGCCGTAAGCGGATTCGTTTTTGCTGAATCGGTCGCCTTTTTCGCCTTATTGTATGTAGTAAATGGTATTGGCCGCTCTTTATATATTCCGGCACAGCGCGCTCAAATCGCTGACTTAACGAAGGAAGAACAACAGGCCGAAATATTTGCGGTTCTGCAAACGATGGGAGCAATTGGCTCTGTAATCGGCCCATTAATCGGCGCCTTTTTCTATACTAGTCATCCTGAATATTTATTTATTTTACAAGGTGTAGCCCTTACGCTATATGCCATTCTCGTTTGGACGCAGCTTCCTGAAACTGCCCCACTTTTAAGCGACAATGAAAAAATGAAAGAAGTATATTCGCCAAAACAATTTATTTCGAAACATTATGCTGTATTTGGGCTCATGGTTTCTACGCTACCGATTAGTTTTTTCTACGCTCAAACCGAATCGAATTATCTTATATTCGCCGAAAGTGTATTTCCAAATTTTCTATTTGTACTCGTGTTTATCTCAACTTGTAAAGCAGTCATGGAAGTTATGCTCCAAATTTTCCTTGTGAAATGGTCAGAACGATTTTCTATGCCTAAAATCATTATTATTTCCTATACTTGCTATACGTTAGCTGCGATTGGCTACGGCTATTCCACAACAATATGGTCATTATTCTTCACATTGCTCTTTTTAGTAATTGGGGAAAGTATCGCTTTGAATCACTTACTGCGATTCGTTTCACAAATGGCTCCAAGTCATAGTCGCGGATTATATTTTTCTATATACGGTATACATTGGGATATTTCAAGAACTTGCGGGCCTTTTGTAGGAGCATTGTTATTAAGCAAATTAAGCGGTAGTACTCTATTTTATATTTGTGCCTTCTTATTAATAATTGGCGGTATCATTCAATCTGTTTTTGTTCAATCGTTAGAAAGAAACAAAGCAAAAGAGCTGTCCCTATAGGAGCAGCTCTTTCATTTAACCCGCCATTTTATTAATACTATCCTCCGGTGAAAACACAGAAATATGATGTACTTTACCAGTTGAATTTGGAATAACGAATTTCAATTCAAACTGGTTATTTACTTTATAAACGTAGATTTTGTCATTACCATTTACTTTAATCGACGTCGGTTTTCCTAAAGCCTTTTCTATTTCTTGTAACGTAATCACCTTAAGTTCTGAATGGTAAGATCGCACGTCAAAAACTTGTGATCCTTTATTAAAGCCAAATGCAACATTTTTACTTGTAAAAGTCGCATACGTCCCGTTCCCTGCTTGATCAGTTTTATCTGCTTTTCCCCACGCTTTTTCTATTTCCTCGATATCACCTGTATGTGCTGCATATGGTACATTAGGTACTTTACCTTCTTTCGCTTGCTCAAATAAATCTTTTACATGGTTAATTGATTTTTGATTAAGCACTGTATTTTTCGAATTAGAATCTGCTGTAGGTTTTGCTGAATCTTGATCTTTTGGTTTTTCCATAGGTTCTTTCTCTGTTTTTGGAGCGGTGTCCTCATTCTTTTTACTGGTTTCTGACGTATCGCTCTTTTTTTCCGTACTATTTTCTGATGTTGAATTCGTTTGTTTCTTTTCCTCAGCGTTATTACACGCGGTTAAAACAGCTACACACGTTAAAGTTAGGAATAATATAAGCACTTTCATATATACTTTCATCATTTTCAGCCTCCCTCTTCAACATATTCACTTTTGCAACCATTCCATAACACTGTCCCTTAAATTATTTTTGGTCCATAAAGGAAGTACTTCGGTTTACGAAAGTTTTAAAAAGCTTGGAATTGTATTATTAATCCTCTTATTGATCTCCTTGTATACACTTTCTCACCTTAATTGTTATATCCTTCTTTTATTACTTGACATGCGCTGTCACAAAAGCTCATTTCAATTAATAAAACGACAGTTAGTGGTGTTGCAACTGAAACATAGCAGGAATAAACAGCCCCCGTAACGATTGAATTTCCACTCTCAACTTGTTTAACCTATAAGGCTTGAGGGAATGGCACTTGAAATAATATCTTAATAAAATTAAAAAAACTGCCCTATTAAAGGACAGCTTCAAATATGTATTTTATACTTCGATAGATTTACCATCTTCAACGATATGGTAAAGTAAATGCGCTAAATGATGAATTGGACCATTTTCTTCCTCTTCTTCATTTGTCTCACCTTGGAATTCAAGATCATTTAAGTATAGTGCTAAAAATTGATAGAACAATTTCAAATCAAATCCGTAGCAAGCACTTGGTTCTTCATGATCTCCTTCATATTGTAACATTAAGTATTGCTCGTTTCCTTCTGCATCTTCAGCATCAAAGAATACGAAGAAACCAACGTTTGTATCTAAATCAAATAGATGACGAGTACCTTTTTCTGTTGCTTTATCGAAGTCCTCTTCACTTAATTTATGTACTGTTGTTGCCTTTGCATTATCCTCTTGATGAAAATTTACTGTAAATGATTTCAATGCTGACACCTCCTGATTGTATAAAAGTAGCATAACAGATTAAACAACATAATACAAAGGGACTGCTCACAAATGTAAACAGCCCCTTACTATTTATTTCCGTATAGCTCGTAATAAGAAGCTCACAATGAAAATTAATATGACCGCACCTATTAAAGCTGGAATAATTGCAAATCCGCCAATAACAGGACCGAATTTACCAAGTAACAACGAACCAAGCCAAGAACCGATAATACCAGCAATAATATTACCAATTACACCGCCCGGTACATCCTTTCCTGTGATCAGACTTGCAAACCATCCTAAAATACCACCGACGATTAAATACCAAATCATATATTTACCTCCTTTATTTTTGAACAATAAAATTATAATCAGAAACAATTGCTTACCATTAGTTATGTTACATTTTTCATAAGTTATTCGTCTTATGAAAATCATTCAAATCTGCTCAACATATTAAGGACAATCTGGCTTCAATATTGTTCTCATAAATTCGTCTTTAAACGCTTGATAATTAAATTCAACGGCAATTCTTTGTATAGGACGATTATCAAACGTCGTTGGCTCAGCTATTCTTCTAAAATCTGCAACACTTTGCCCTCTCGTTACATCATTTGTCGTACTTATCCAAACTGCTGATTTTTTATATTCAAAAATATCATCATTCATAAATGAAATGAACGGAAGTAAATCGTGAATCGGACTCCCAGCAATACCTGGATATTCTTTTTTGTAAAAATTTTCGTAATAAAAATCGATCATTGGCTTAATAAGTTTCGCCTGTCCTGTTTTCCTTCTTTATCAATAATATCGACCATTTCAGGAGTAATAAGTGCTTCTTGCGTTACATTTAACGGGTATATAGTAGCATTTTTCGCATATTTCATAACGATATTCGCGGCAATTGGATCGCCGTAAAAATTAGCTTCTGATACAGGTGTAACATTACCCGGAAATAGAAAAGCACCGCCCATTATATAATAAGAACATACTCGATTCATTAAATTGGGGTACAATAAAAATAATGTTGCAAGTGTTGTTAATCGTCCCGTCGCCACTATAATAATATCTTCTGGACAAGGCTCAATTAATTTAATCAATGCACAAAAATTTTCTCTTTCACAAATTCTCATTTTCGGTGGAATAATTGGACCTAAACCGTGCTCCCCATGAATTTCAGGAAAAAATAAAGGTTCTTCAGCTGTCATCGGTCTACTGGCACCTTTAATGATTTTCACTTTTGTAGCATAGTATCTTTCTAAAAAATAAACATTTTCCGTTACAATTTCTCTTGATACATTTCCATACTCTGCAACGATACCTATAATATCTAATTTGCATGTTTTATTCGCATAAATTAACGTTACTGCATCATCAATACCAAAATCTCCGAAAAAGATTATTTTTTTATTAACTTTTCTCACCCCTCTCCAGCATAATCTACTATCATTATTATGCAAGAAAGACAAGGCGGTGAAACGGAGATAATTAAAAAAGCCGCCTATTTATTGGCGACTTCAATCTTCTTATAAGATAAATATGCTAGTACATTTTTGCTTGAATCATATTTCGGATTATTCCCTTTTCTCGGTTCTCTCATATGTGTTTTTTCAAACCCAGGAATGTCAGGCATTTTCTCTAAAAATTCAAGCATCTCTTCCTCAGTTCCCTCAATACGTACACGAATCATTATTGCTATTCCTCAATTCTCATTTTATCTGTATTAAGTATATCGTACATCAGAAAGACTGCAAGAAATTTATCTTTTTAATGTTGAACTTTTTTTACATATGAACAGTGCCATTTCAGTATAGAACGATTCTATTTTATTGTTTTCAAATTGAATTTTGAAGAATTCCTGCATTTCATTTGATGTTTTCATCATACACTCTGTTAACTTTACACGTTTTTGCATAGGTACATCCATCATATCGCACCACCAGTCAAAATCGAACTTCTTGTCAAAAGTATGACATAATTGCATTTGCAAACCATGTTTCTCTAATAAAGTAATCCATTCTGTTTTTTTCAAAGCTCGTTCATGGCTCGGATCTCTCTTCTTTTCGATAAAGTTATAAAATGTATCAAATTCATTATTTTCTGGTGAAACGTTATCAATTAATATAAATAATCCATTATTTTCTAACGTTCGATTTACTTCAAAAATAAATTGCAAAGGATCAACAAAGTGATGTGCTGCAATTCGGCATGTAATTGTATCAAAAGATTCATCAGCAAATGGTAAGTTTTCTGCATTTCCTGCTACAAATGATACATTTTCATGCCCGTTCCCTTCTATAAAACCTTTTGCTTTTTCTAACATTTTTTCTGTTAAATCAAGAGCGACTACCTCTTTAAACATTGGGGCTAACAAATTTGCAACATGTCCACCACCAGTGGCAATATCAAGAAGACGATTATTATGACGAGTTTCAACTTGCTGAACTACATATTGTAAATCCAGTCCTTTTGCATGAATTTTACTTTTCACATACTTCTCTGCATTACTACCAAATTGTTGTTTCACAAGTTCTTCTTTACTCATTTTTATCATCTTCTTTCTATAAAGTATTATATTTAATTTATAAGTTCTCTTTATATAATTTCAAATCCTCTTTTAGTCTCGTCTCTTCTATTAGAGACCTGCTATCAAAAAAATTTAACTCTTTTATTTTTAAGTACAAAACAAAAAAGGTTATGGGAACTTATCCCACAACCCCACAAAGTATCTCTTATATTTGAGAATCTTCTTACACGTCTAAATAACTTAATCCCCCTGTAACTTCACAATAACTTCTACTTCGCTATTAGTAGCCTCTCTTGCATGAAATCCATATCGATCCATGCCAATCCATATCCACCCAGGACTATCATAAAGAATATCTATGTTGAAATGCTCCAACTTAGTAAGTTCTGACCTAATAAATTTATTCCTACTAGCTATTTGCTTATCAAGCAAACCATATTCTTTCCCATTTTCAAACAGTGCTATAATCTTTCCTGCAAGTGGATGTATACGAACAATAAAGTGATATTCCTTTTCATTTATATTCGCCACAATCTTACTAGAATCAGGTACATCCCATCTAGAATTAGGCATATTCATATCAATCAGCTCCTTTATTGGTTTCATTAACATCATAACAAATGAATATTTAAATATTATTAATATAATGTAAAAAATATAAAAGCTGACTTCCCTTTAGAAATCAGCTTTTACACATTGTTTATCTTTAAACTTTCTACAAATTTTATAATGTTTCTTTCTCTTCATCATTTCCGGAAACTAAATCTCCTAAAACATCCGCAGTAACTTCAACTACAAATTCACAAATCCCTGCTACAACTTCTCCAATTACTTCCTCCATCTTTCTACCTCCTTGTTTTATGTAACTTATTTGTAGTATAGGAGATATTGGTTAATTTTAACTATCGTTAAAGGTGACAAAAACATTACAGATTTGTAAGCTGTTTCAATGTTTTTTTGAATTTATACTTCTTCCCTTTGAAACTTTAAGTATTATTAACAACCAGATAGGTCATCATAATAGAAAGTATTTAAGAATCCTAATTTAAAGGAGGCGTGTAAAATATACTACGTAAAATTAATTAAAGGTCAATCTTTCTATGCTTTTGATCATCGTTTCTTAATATCTCAAGAAGAAGCGGTTTCGGAAAAAATTTTTAATTACTTACGCCGTAATGAATTCTTTGAAGTGCGTAAAGAAGAGTTTTCTGCCTAGCGTTTGAAAAATATTAAGAAACAACTCACATAAAAGTGTTACTAATTTTATCTATTTTTTATTTTTCGAGAAAAGTGAGACGTATTATCTACGCTCTTGCTTTTTTTATTTTCCCTACACATACTTTTCCTTTGAATTTACTTGTAAGTTTTTTTGTCTTTTTAGTTACCCCTCGCATCACTTAATCCATCATTTTTCCACAAATCAAAAAAATTGAAATCCACTAATGAAACACGTAATATAGACTCTGACTCTAAAAAAGCGCGTTAAAAAATAATGAATAAATACGGAGGTTTTATATACGAGTTTTTAATTTCAAAAGACTGAGAGGTTTTAATTATGTGGCGTAATAAAAATGTTTGGATTGTATTAATTGGGGAGTTTATCGCTGGTCTAGGGTTATGGCTTGGTATTCTTGGTAACCTTGAATTCATGCAAAAATACGTTCCTTCTGATTTTATGAAATCCGTTATATTATTTATCGGACTGTTAGCTGGCGTTCTAGTTGGTCCAATGGCTGGTCGTGTCATTGATCAGTATGAAAAAAAGAAAGTTCTTCTTTACGCTGGATTTGGTCGTGTTATGAGTGTTATTTTCATGTTTTTCGCTATTCAATATGAAAGTATCGCCTTTATGATTGCTTTTATGATTGTACTTCAAATTTCAGCGGCATTTTATTTCCCTGCATTACAATCTGTAATCCCACTCATCGTTCGTGAACATGAGCTATTACAAATGAACGGTGTACATATGAATGTTGGTACAATCGCTCGTATTGCAGGTACTTCACTAGGTGGAATTCTTTTAGTTGTAATGAGTTTACAGTATATGTATGCCTTCTCAATGGCAGCATACGCTTTATTATTCCTCTCAACTTTCTTCCTACAATTTGAAGATAAAAAATCAGCTACATTAAGTAAACAATCAGCTAAAGATAATAGTTTTATGGAAGTATTTCGTATTTTAAAAGGAATCCCTATTGCTTTTAAAGCACTTATATTAAGTATTATCCCTCTTTTATTTATAGCTGGATTCAATTTAATGGTTATTAACATTAGCGAAATGCAACATGACCCAACAATTAAAGGATTCATATATACAATTGAAGGTGTAGCGTTTATGTTAGGTGCATTCGTTATTAAACGTTTATCTGATCATTTCAAACCTGAAAAGTTACTATATTTCTTCGCATTTTGCACCGCTTTTGCACACCTTTCGTTGTTCTTTAGCGATATTAGATGGATGGCACTTGCCTCATTTGGTTTGTTTGGATTTAGTGTTGGCTGCTTCTTCCCTATTATGTCGACAATTTTCCAAACGAAAGTCGAAAAAAGCTATCACGGACGCCTCTTCTCATTCCGTAATATGTTTGAAAGAGTTATGTTCCAAATTGTCTTACTCGGCACAGGCTTCTTCTTAGATACGATTGGATTACAGTATATGGTTCTAATTTTCGGAGTCATTTCATTGTTGATTATTTTTATTTCCCTATCTAAGCAGAAACAATTTGAAAAACAACCTTCGCAATCTGCGAATTTATAAAACTAATACTTCTTAAGAATGGATCCAGTATTTTAATATGGCTCCATTCTTTTTCAATTTCTAGGATTGAAATTGATATGCTTTGTATAGTTCCAATTTTTAAAGGAGTATCCCCTACTGTTTTCGAATACAATAAATTATAGATTCTTCAAAAAGGAGCTGTGGAAATGTCTGCTGGTATGCAATTATTAATTACCCTTCTGTTTTCATTCGTTATGTTTGGCGTCCTTAATTTTTTAGCCATTTCCCTATCTCAAAATAACTTTAAAAGAAGGATTGTTGCAGGTTTCTTATTTTTACTGTTAACTCCCATTATCTTTTTGACTACTACAGCATTCGCTTCTATATTCGATAAAGGTGGTTTTGGTACAGCTAACCTAGCCTTTATTATTACAGATGCATATATTGTAAACGGAATTTTCATTCTTCTTTCAGCTTCATTTATCCTCAAAAAACATAACATAAGATAGACTGCTAGGCATGAATCTGGTATTACACTAGATTCATGCCTTTTTATTTTGAAAATCTCATCTTTATCCGAATTTTTATGTGAAATTTAGT
>NZ_JBALMG010000159.1:17424-18040 GCF_036963225.1 Bacillus sp. JJ783
TTCCTATCGTATTCGCACGTTTATAAAAACTAATAAGAAAGGAGTACACAATGAAAAAGTTTCTACTTGTTTTTCCTATATTAGTCGTTCTACTTAGTGGATGTAGCAATAATGATATATACGGCTCTTGGGAAGTCATTGATAATAAAAAAGGTGAATGCCCTGTATATTATAAATTTGAAACAGTTGTAAAAGAAGAAAAGAAAGAAAAGGTTGTTCACAATTTAGTGGAAATGCAAACAACAAATAAAAAAGAGGATTTATTTAAAGGATCGTTTGTTAAAAATTCTAACGTTTATCATATTGATTATGGTAATTCTTTTACATCTAATCAATCCATAAGAAATGTAGATGGTAAGTTAAATGTATACTTTACAAGTGTTGATAAAATGTGTACATATAAAAAAACAAGTGATTAATCACTTGAATTAACACTCTTTCAGTAACCACACAACAGATTCACATTTTAACGTGTATGACGCGGAATATATTTTCTGCGTCATTTTATTTTGGAATTTAAAAAGTATGATATTTACAAATTCTTTAATTCGAATGTATTATTTTATAATACATTAATTTCTATGTGAGGTGTTTATTTTGAGAAGTTTACGCTCTT
>NZ_JBALMG010000160.1:0-4754 GCF_036963225.1 Bacillus sp. JJ783
CCATTTGAAAAAAAGGTATATTATTTATACGAGGTATTAAAAATTCACTTCTTACATTCTATGCTTTAAGGGGCAGCATTATTAGAAAAAATAGAAGTGAAAATAGTTTGTATAAGAATTATTCTAAAATTTATAATCTGTGAATTGGGAAAATATTGAATGCTCCAGGTCAATATACTTTCTTGACTAAATGTATTTGTGAAAGTGACCTCAATATTTTTAAGTAAATCAACGGGAGAATTGAAAGGCAGGAGAAAGTAACATGTCAGAAAATTATCGTTCTCGAGAGGAGCGAAGACAAGTTCAAAAGAAAAAACAGCCAGCTTCTAAAAAAACAAAACCAAAAGGTAAAACATCGTTTTTTCGTAAATTTTTAATTAGTTGTTTATTACTTGGTATTGTAGGTTTAGTGGCAGGGGTGGCTACCTTTTTCGTTATGATAAAGGACGCGCCGAAACTTGAGAAAACAAAACTTGTTAATCCGTTATCCTCAAAAATTTATGATAAAGACGGGAATTTGGTATATGAATATGGGAAAGAAAAGCGGACGAATGTTACGTATGATCAAATTCCTAAATTGGTAGAAAATGCATTTTTAGCAACAGAAGATGCACGTTTTTATGAGCATAGCGGAGTAGACTTCAAAGGGACTACACGTGCAGTTTTAGTTAGTCTTAAAGGAGATTATGGCTCTCAAGGTGGAAGTACGATAACGCAGCAAGTTATTAAAAACTACTTCTTATCGATGGAAAAAACGTCAAAGCGTAAAGTTCAGGAAATATATTTAGCGTATAAGCTAGAACAACAGTATTCAAAACATGAAATATTAGAGATGTATTTAAATAAAATTAATTTAGGTAACCGTTCATATGGAATCGCAACAGCAGCACAAAACTACTACGGTAAAGAATTGAATGAGTTAACATTACCAGAAGTTGCGATGCTTGCCGGTTTACCGAAAGCGCCGAATAACTATGACCCAACGAAAAAAGAAAATGTTCAAAGGGCAACAGAAAGAAGAAATACTGTACTAGGGTTAATGAATCGACATGGCTATATAACAAAACAAGAAATGGAAGAAGCATCGAAAGTTGACGTAACAAAGGGTCTTAAGCCTGCAACAGAACTACAAACAATGCCATATCCTGCATTTATGGATGCGGTTGTGAAAGAAGTAGAAAAAGAACTGCCAGATGCTAATATTGGTTCTGACGGTTTAGAAATTTATACAACATTGGATCCGAAAGCACAGAAATTGGCTGATAATATTTTAAATACAAATATTATTGATTATCCAAATGATAATTTCCAAGGCGCTTTCACATTTATGGATACAAAAACAGGAGAAGTTCGCGCTATAGGTAGTGGACGCGGCGAAAATAAAGCAGTATTTAAAGGACATAATATGGCGATTGAATTAGATCGTGCAGCTGGCTCGACAATGAAGCCAATCTTTGATTACGCTCCAGCTATTGAATATTTAAAATGGGCTACTTATCATCAAATTGATGACTCTCCGTTTAAGTACTCAGATGGTCAAGAAGTTAGAAATGCAGACAGAAGTCATTTAGGACCAGTTACAATGCGTGATGCATTAAAAATGTCACGTAACATCCCGGCTATTAAAACAGCGAAAGAAGTAGGGATTAGTAAATCGAAAGAATTCTCAGAGAAATTAGGTATTACATTTAATGTAGCACCGACTGAATCAACAGCTATTGGTACAAATGAAGTGTCACCAACTGAAATTGCAGGTGCTTATGCGGCATTTGGTAATGATGGTAAGTATACGAAACCACATTTTGTTAAGAAAGTAGTTTATCCAGACGGCAAGTCACAAAGTTTTGGACAAAAACCAAAACAAGTTATGGCCGATTCTACAGCATATATGATTACTGATATGATGCGTTCTGTTGTTTCATCTGGAACAGGTACTGCCGCTAATATAGGTTCTTTAGATTTAGCAGGTAAAACAGGTACAACAAACTATTCTTCAAAACAAATAGCGCAATATAAACTACCAGAAAGTGCAACTCGTGATAGTTGGTTTGCAGGATATACACCGCAATATACGATGGCAGTATGGACTGGATATATGAAAGATGGTAAAGACGAGTATATTAGTAGTAAAAATACGAAGATTGCACAGTTGATCTTTAAAGAAATGATGAGCGAGATGGCTACAGATAAATCACGCTTTAAAATGCCAAGTAGTGTTATTCAAGAAGGTAGTGAGTTACGTATAAAAGGTGAAAAACGTGATTCATCTCCAAATACGAGCGTACCTAATACAACTGAGCAACCAAAACAAGACCAACAGCAAAAAACTGAAGAAGAGAAAAAGCAAGAAGAATTAAAGAAACAGGAAGAACTTAAGAAACAAGAAGAGCAAAAGAAACAAGATGAACTTAAGAAACAAGAAGAGCTTAAGAAACAAGAAGAGCAAAAGAAACAAGATGAATTAAATAAGCAAAATGAACAAAACAATGGAAATGGTCAAGGAAATACAACCCCACCGAATAACGGTGGAGGTCAAGGAAATACAACCCCACCGAATAACGGTGGAGGTCAAGGAAATACAACCCCACCGAACAACGGTGGAGGCCAAGGAAATACAACCCCACCGGGGGATCAAGGGAATACTACCCCACCGAATAACGGTGGAGGAGGCCAAGGGAATACAACTCCAACCCCACCAGCAACAACGCCACCAACTACTGGCGGGAACGCAGGAGAAGTCCCTGCCAATAATGGACAATAAATAATGTATTTGAAAAGCACGTAAGGAATCGCAAAAAGCGCTTCCTTACGTGCTTTTTGTATTTAAAAAGGTCGTGATTTCTTACGATTTTTTTAAATATTAAAAGTACCATAGAAATTTTGAAAGTAAATTGATGGGAAATGATAAAAAATTTGAGTAGGAGGTATTGGAGGATAGCCCGGGTTATAAAAACCAGTACTACTAGGATGTGTGCCATGATTCCAATAAGCAGGGGTGACTTGCCCAGGAGTTTGGAATTGTTGCCAAGTAGCAGGAAGCTCAATGCCAACATCAGAACTAGCTGTATGAACGGCGGGGACATGTATTGAAGGGACTGACGGGACAGCAGTAGTTATTCTTGGTGATACCCACATGAAACGATCACTCCTAAGTTTAATAATAAAATAGTATATTCTTTTAGAACATATAAAGGTACATATATAGGGCTTTCGCTTAAAACATAGGTATAAAGTCGTAAGACCAATTTAAATTGATGGTAGACCATTTAGTATGAAAAGATACGTCTATTAGCGGAGGGCAAGGGAACATGAAAAATATACAATTGATGTGTTGATTGCAATATTTTACGTGTTTATGGAGGAATTTTAATGGAACGATTATGGACGAAATCATTTATTCAAATGACTATCGCGATGTTATTTTTATTTACAGGGTTTTATTTACTAGTTCCAACGCTACCGCTCTTTATTAAAGAGATAGGTGGAAATGAATCACAAGTTGGACTGATGATGGGAATGTTTACAATAGCGGCAGTTGTAATACGACCGATTATTGGAGGAATGTTAGATCAATATGGTAGAAGATCTTTTATTATTTTCGGACTCATATTTTTTGGGATAACGATGTATTCGTATAATTTAGCATCGACTATTGTCCTTTTAGCTGTTTTACGCGTTATTCACGGAGTGACATGGGCCGTTTCTACAACAGCAGTTGGAACAGCTATAACTGATATTATTCCAGATTCACGTCGCGGAGAAGGAATGGGCTGGTATGGGATGGCGATGACAATTGCAATGGCAATCGGCCCGATGATTGGATTATGGGTTGTACAAAATTATTCATTTCATGGTCTATTCTTGTTAGCAACTCTTTTATCCTTTATGGCAGTCGTATTATCGTTAATAACGAAAATGCCATTCACGCCACAAAAAGAAAAAGGGAAAATCCAGCTATTTGAAAAATCTGTTTTATCAATTACAATTGTCATTTTCTTTTTATCGTTTGCATACGGAGGCATAACAACATTTTTACCGTTATTTGCGTCATCAATTGATGTGAATCCTGGGACGTTCTTTCTTGTATATGCAATTGCTTTAACAATTGTACGTCCGATTTCAGGAAAACTATTAGATAAGTACGGAGAAGTATTTATCATACTCCCGGCACTATGTATTACCATTTTAGCTATAGTTGTATTAACTATTTCAAATAGTTTAATGGGTATAATTATCGCAGCGGTATTATACGGTGTCGGATTCGGTTCAGCACAGCCCGCTTTACAAGCAGCGATGCTTACAATTGTTGATCCTAGTAAAAGAGGAGTTGCTAACGCTTCATTCTTTACCGCATTTGATTTAGGTATTGGATTAGGTGCGATTTTACTTGGAGTTGTTTCACAAATGTTTGGTTACCGTATTTTATTTGCTGGTAGTGCAATTTCTGGATTAATAGCTTTAATTCTTTTCGTTGTTTTTGTAAAACAACGATTAGGCAAAAAAGATTTTGCGTAAACAGGAAGAGAAAAGATGAAAATTTCAATTGAACATGATGCTCTACGATGGTTTAAGGAAGAATTGCGTATAAGGTATGATGAATCGATTTGATTTATCCCGCTATTTGTGGGCAGAAAGACTCCCACCTCAAAATTCGGCTGGAGCAAAGAAGTTAGGTAGGAGCCCCGCTGCCCGTAAACGCCCGATTGGTGTGGGCTAATAATCAGTGGGGGATGAAAACCTCCCACTGATTAAAG
>NZ_JBALMG010000161.1:0-15070 GCF_036963225.1 Bacillus sp. JJ783
ACTAAAAAACATCTCATATTTATATGAGATGTTTTTTAGTATGGCTCAGTTGCGTTTAGTACGACATTTAATAAGCCAGGGGTCTTCTTCACGAAATGTTTTGACACAGATACTTCTATTCTTTCTGAAGTAAAAGCTATGCATAGGATTAAAAAAGAAGAGATTGATTTACGGGACCAGTCTGTCCAAAATTAGAAAGAATTCATCCATCAATTATTACGTATACGTTGTTCAGTAGCGATATCGAAAAAGTGCGCTTTAGTTAAACTAAAAGCTAATGGAAGTTTATCGGTAGCTTTAATTTCGGAACGAGCGTTGATTCGTGCAACAAAGTTTTGACTCGAAAGTTTTCCATGAATCATCGTTTCAGCACCTAATAATTCAGCAACTTCTACTGTAATTTCGACGGTGGATTCAGGAGAAGATTGAAGAACGATTGGTTCATCATGAATGTCTTCGGGACGAATGCCGAGTATGATTTCTTGTCCGTTATACCCTTTTTTCTTTAATGTTTTTAGTTGGCCATCTGGTACTTTGAAGCGAATATTCTCTATATAAAAATAGTTATCTTGTAATGTTCCGGTAAAGAAATTCATAGCTGGAGAACCAATGAATCCGCCAACAAAAATGTTTTCAGGAGTATCATATACTTCTTTTGGAGTACCCACTTGCTGTATGAGCCCATCCTTCATAACAACAAGGCGTGATGCCATTGTCATTGCTTCTGTTTGATCGTGTGTCACATATATAGTGGTCGTATTTAAACGGCGATGAAGTTTAGAGATTTCTGAACGCATACTTACACGTAATTTTGCGTCTAAATTGGATAGGGGCTCGTCCATTAAAAATACTTTTGCGTCACGGACGATAGCTCTTCCTAGTGCAACCCGTTGGCGTTGTCCACCTGATAATGCCTTTGGTTTTCGTTTTAAATAATCTTCAAGCCCTAAGGTTTTCGCCGCCTCTGTTACTCGGCGATTAATTTCATCTTTTGGAAGTTTGCGTAGTTTCAAGCCAAACGCGATATTATCATAAACAGACATATGTGGGTATAGTGCGTAATTTTGAAATACCATCGCAATGTTGCGATCTTTTGGAGCGACATCATTCATACGCTCTCCATCAATATAAAATGAACCATTGGAAATGTCTTCTAGACCCGCAATCATACGTAGAGTTGTTGATTTTCCACATCCAGAAGGACCGACAAATACGATAAACTCTTTATCTTCAATATGTAAATTAAAATCAGAAACAGCAGTCGTTTTATTATCATAAACTTTAAAAATATGATCTAATACAAGTTCTGCCATGATTACTCACTCCTTTTCATTAATTGATTGAATTATAAGTTTATTTCAGGCGTAGGTAAATTGGCAGAGTGCACAAAAGAATGAGAGGTTTTTATGCAAGTTTACAAATTTACGATACGAGAAAGCACCTGTAGGACGTAAGTCCACCTTTAGGTATGGAATGAAAGTATCACTTTTGCGTAGAAAAACATGTTAAAAGGGCTTCAAAGTCATGCAAAAGACTCTAAAACAATGGTGTTCTCAGAAAAATGAATATTGTATGAGGTTGCATGGATCAATTTCATTTCTTGCGTAAAACAATATATATCGTCAAGTACAAGAACCTAAAACATAATGAAAATCCAACACTCTATAAGGTAATAGTACCGTAGCTTATGAACCTATATGGCCTTTCATGGGAGTGTCAAGAGATATCTAGAGAAAGAAAGGCCATATAAACTGCTACTGCACCTTCAAAAGTTTTTATATTAATTCCTGTTTTTTCAATGAATTTATCAATTCGATACTGCAAAGTATTACGATGTAAATATAATTGTTTCGCTGCAAGAGATACATTTAAGTTACATTGGAAGAATACTTTAACGCTATCTATTAGTTCTTTATCATTTGAAATGTGTGCCAATAATTGATTCGTGTACTTTTTTCTTTCTTCTTTTGATAATGAAATCATTAATTGATAAGGGAGCAGTTGTTCAATGTGTGTAATTTTTTTGGATAAATAGGGAGAAAGAACAGAAAATAATTTTCGCTCCCATTGATACAGATAAGCAAATTCAGTTGTTTGCGTATAGCGTCTGCCAATAAAGAAGGATAGGGATATAAAAAAATCTGTTTCTAGTGTATCAAGGGCTGCTCGCAATATAGACTCAGGTACATTTTCTTCTAATATGAGGACACCGGCTTGCGAAGTTTCCCATATCATTGTAGTAGTAAAAGAAAACATGGACTGTAAAGCATCTTGAAATTCTTCTCTCTCTATTATGGGTTGTGTTGTGAAAAAGTGTAAAAAACGAACTGATAGTATAGAAATGTTATTATTTTTGTATAATGCTTCATACCATGATTTTTCTTTTTCTGTTTTATAAAATGTATCAGTATGAATGGGCGTTAAGATGGATGAAAGCAATTGATGCTCCCTTTGATGTAATCGGATTTTTCGAATCCCGACTTTGTTTCCTTCAACTAAAAACCAGCTATAATCTTCAGACAACACAGCTGCATTGATTTTGATATCCTCACCATAGTATGTTTTTAATTGTTGAATCATAGGAACACTCTCCTTTCTAAAATAATAGTATCAATATAGTAAAGAAGCATAGATTCATTGCGAGTATCTTTAAAATTTCGAGCTAGAATCTGGTTTGTTTTTGCTAGAATTGATAGTGTTTCTGTATTGTGAAGGAGATAGATTCGTTTCTCGTTTAAATGATTGTGCAAAGAATGATTGGGAAGAAAAACCGGTAATGGTTGAAATGTTAGAAATCGAATAGTTGGTAGTTTCTAATAATATTTTGCTTTCTCTAATACGAGTTTGAATTAAGTATTCAATAGGCGAAACACCGACGAATTTCCTGAAGGAATGAGATAAATAATATTTATTAATATGACTGATTCTTGCTAATGTATCCAGACTTATATTTTCGTGAAAATGCCGCTTAATATAGTTTTTAATCAATTCAATATCTTTATTGATTTTTTGAGTAGATGTTTTTTCTACATTAAAAGATTTTTTTCTCATCATTTTAAGCAGTAAAATTTCCAGAATATTTTGTATAATTAAATCGTAATCTTCTTGATGATTTTCCACTTCCTCAATTAATTGCTGAAGGTAGAAGAGGAAGTTCTTTTGATCCTGTTTATAGTTGTGAATAGTGACTTGACTAGGATTTTCTATGGATGAAAAGGACAAACCTTGAATACCAAGTGCGATGTATTCGAGTGGGTGATTCGTATCAGATTTTTCTGTGTGCTCGATATTTGGATTGATGATAATCAAATTGTGCTCTTGGACAGGGATTTCTTCTTTGTAAAAGATAAAAGTTCCTTTGCCCTTGGTAATATACAATAGCTCTGTAAAGTGATGCGCATGAATGGTACTATGCCAATCTTTATCGTATTTTGATTTTGTTATATAAAGAAGTTTTACTGGAAGATGGTTTCGTTGAATTTGTGGAATCTCATAAACTTCATTGGACAAATGAATCCCTCCTTCGTAGACTTTTTATCTATGTTATAAAGATTTTAGTGGGATATTCAGTAAAAAGCAAGATATCTAAAAAACAGAACAAGATGTTTATTGTGAAAGCGTTATCTATTTTGTATTCTTTAATTATGAAAGGAAGATTAGGAGATGGGGGTAAATAAAGATGAAAAAAAAGTTATTGTTGTCTGGAATGACAGCTTTGTTATCTTTTAGTTTAATAGCTTGCCAAGGTAATACTACAAAAGTTGATAACTCTAAGGATGGTAAAGGCTCCAGTGAAAAACAAACCCTTCATGTGGCAACACTTGAATCGGCTTATGGTAAAGAGATGTGGAGCAAAGTCATTGACGCATATGAAGCTGCTAATCCAAAAGTTGATGTTAAATTGACGGTGGACAAAAATCTTGAGGATGTCATAGGCTCAAATATGAAAGCAGGAAAATATCCAGATGTTGTGTTGTTGGCAACCGGGAGAAAACAGGCACTAACAGAAACTTTAATTAAAGATAAAGCATTAGAAGACATTACCGATGTTTTTGATAAAAATGTTTATGGTGAAGATGTTAAAGTCAAAGATAAGTTAGTACCAGGGCTTACTGGTACACCTGCGACTAATCCTTATAATGACGGTAAAATTTATATGGCACCGATGTTCTATAGTCCAACTGGATTATTCTATAATGCTAGTTTATTTAAGGAAAAAGGTTGGGAAGTGCCGAAGACTTGGGACGAGATGTGGGCCTTGGGAGATAAAGCGAAAGCAGAAGGAATTTCATTATTTACTTATCCTACAACAGGCTACTTTGATACATTCTTCTACTCTTTACTACTAGGGGTGGGTGGACCTGAGTTATTTAATAAAGCTATGAAATATGCAGATGGTGTTTGGGAAACTTCTGAAGCAACAAAATCTTTCGAAATTATCGGAAAATTAGGAAAATATGCAGAACCAACTACTGTTGCGAATGCAAATGATAAAGACTACAAGAAAAATCAACAATTGGTTCTCGATAATAAAGCTTTGTTTATGCCAAATGGTACATGGGTAGTTGGTGAAATGAAAGAAGCTCCTCGATCTAAAGGGTTTGAATGGGGCATGATGGCTTTACCAACAATTGATGCTAATAGCGACCGTTATGCATTTACTTTCTTTGAACAAATGTGGATTCCTTCGGCAGCTAAAAATAAACAACTTGCTAAAGATTTCATGACGTTTGTTTATTCGGATAAAGCAGCTGGAATTTTTGCTGAATCGAGTGCGATTCAGCCTATCAAAGGCCTTTCTAATAAACTGACAGGTGAAAATAAATCATTCTATAGTATCTATGATAATGGGGTGAAAGTGGGAATAGGTGGATTTGCTGCAACGAAAGCCGTTGAAGGTGTAAGTATGCCGGATACATTATTTAGAACGATTGACAGTGTTATTTCTGGTGATAAAAAGGTGAAAGATTGGCAAAGCTCTGTTGAAAAAGTGAGTGACCAATTACGGTCTGCATTAAAATAAATTAGTTTTCACTACGTACAATGGTGAGTCGCTAGTCTCACCATTGTACTTATTAACTGAGGTGATGGCATGAATAAGACAACAGAAAAAAGAATTTTTATTTTTGTTTGTACTGCACCCGCACTAATCCTGTTAGCCATTTTTATGATTGTTCCTACGATTGAGGTATTCAGGATGTCCTTATATAAGTGGGGAGGGTTTTCTAATAATAAAGTATTTGTTGGATTAGAAAACTTCAAGATTTTATGGAATGATATGAATTTCATTCGATCTCTCCAGAACAGTATCGTATTAATTGTTATTGTTACACTTATCACGATGGTGATGGCGATCTTGTTTGCTACTTTGTTAACGAGAGAAAAAATAAAAGGTAAAAGTTTCTTTCAAATTATTTTTTATCTCCCTAATATCTTATCCGTTGTAGTTATCGCGGGAATATTTTCTGCAGTTTATGATCCGACTACAGGATTGTTAAATAATATACTTGCTTTATTTAACCTTGAAAATCTTCAAAAGATGTGGCTCGGCAATCAAAAAATTGCTATCTACAGCATTGGCGGGGCACTCATTTGGCAAGCGATTGGTTACTATATGGTTATGTATATGGCGGCAATGGCAAGTATTCCGGAAAGTTTTTATGAAGCATCTGCTTTGGAAGGTGCTGGACGGGTCAGACAATTTTTCAGTATTACTTTACCGTTAATTTGGAATAACATTCGGACGACGTTAACTTTCTTCGTTATTAGTACGATTAATTTAAGTTTTCTACTCGTTCAAGCGATGACTGGCGGCGGACCTGATGGATCGACGGAGGTGTTTTTAAGCTACATGTATAAGCAGGCTTACACTAATTCTTCTTACGGTTACGGTATGGCTATTGGGGTGGTCATTTTCCTATTCTCATTCGCATTATCTGCAATTATCAGCGGTGTTACTAAAAGGGAAGTGTTGGAGTATTAAGGAGGGCCAAAAACGATGGAAACACAAAAAAGAATGAATACAGAAACAGCTTATCGAGATCCCAAAACGGTGGAAACCAAAAAAGAAATGATTGTAGAAACATCTTATCAAGCCCCAAAAACAATGAAGCCCCAAAAAGGAATGACTACAGAAGCAATATATCGCTGTTTTATATATGTTGCACTGATTACGTTAGCAATTTCTATTATTATTCCTGTTGCATGGGTTTTCTTAGCTTCAGTGAAGCAAAATTCAGAATTTTACGGAAGTCCTTGGGCCATGCCGAAAAGTTTCTATTTTCAAAACTTTATCGATGCTTTCCAAAAAGCAAACATGGGTACCTACATGTTGAATTCAGTCATGGTAACTGCGTTGGCTCTGCTTATTCTATTGATTGTGGCCTTACCAGCAGCCTATGTGTTGGCAAGATATACCTTTAGAGGAAGTAAATTAATAAATACTTTTTTTAAGGCGGGATTATTCATCAATGTGAACTACATTGTTGTTCCAATTTTCTTGATGTTATTGGACGGAGATACCTTTTTACGAGGTCAACTGGGTGATGGATTTCTACTAGACAATTTATTTATTTTAGCTGTGGTATATGCGGCGACGGCGTTACCATTTACCATTTACTTGCTGACTAGTTTTTTTCAATCACTTCCATCCACGTATGAGGAAGCGGCGTTGGTCGATGGTGCCGGATATTTCAAAACAA
This sequence comes from Bacillus sp. JJ783, assembly GCF_036963225.1. Classification (NCBI taxonomy): domain Bacteria; kingdom Bacillati; phylum Bacillota; class Bacilli; order Caryophanales; family Bacillaceae; genus Bacillus; species Bacillus sp. JJ783. Next base: position 6,702 of record NZ_JBALMG010000161.1, read on the forward strand.
TGATTTCAGTCATGATTCCGATAGCTCGTCCAAGTATTATTGCCGTCATTTTGTTTAATTTTCTTGCCTTTTGGAACGAATACATTATTGCCTTAACGTTAATCCCAGGACCGAATAAAACGTTACCTGTTGGGTTAATGAACTTGATGGCAGCTCAAAAATCTGCTGCGAACTATGGTCAAATGTATGCAGGAATGGTTCTTGTCATGCTGCCAACTTTGATTTTATACATCATTGTTCAAAAAAAATTAACACAAGGAATGTCCCTTGGTGGTTTAAAGGATTAAAGGAGGATTTACATGAAAAAGAAAAAAGGCCGTGTTACTTTACCGAGTGAAGAAAATTTTCTTAAGGAAACAAAAGAATTGATGGAACGATGGGGTGCGGATGCGATTCGCGATAGTGATGGAACGAAACTAGATGATGATATTAAACAATTGGATGTAAAAATTTATACGACTTATTTTGTTGCTCGAGCTCACAATGAGTTCGCAGAGAAGCACATGGATGAATGCCAGCAACTTTATTTAATGAGCTTATTCAATACTGCGCTTACTGCCACCCTTGAAATTGATTTTATGAAAGGCTACTTTGAGGAACAATTAAAGCCGGATTACGTTCACAATCCTAAAAAATACTGGGAGGTTATTGACCGGACAACCGGAGAAGTTGTTGACGTTAATGATTGGGAAGTAAATGAAGAGCAAAATCGTGTTTTGATTACGAAGGCGATTCCTTGGCATGAATATACGGTTTCATTCCTAGTCTATGCGATTTGGGATCCAACCCAAATGTACAATCATATTACCAACGATTGGGGTGATAAGCCGCATGATATTCCTTTTGATGTCAGGCAGCCACATTCCAATGAATTTATGAAAACCTATTTAAAACAATGGCTGACAGAAAATCCAGATACAGATGTGGTTAGGTTTACAACGTTTTTCTATCATTTTACCCTTGTGTTTAATAATCTTGGCAAAGAGAAATTTGTCGATTGGTTCGGTTATGGTGCTAGTGTTTCAGTTGCTGCTTTGGATGCTTTTCAAAAAGAAAAGGGCTATCGCTTAAGGCCAGAGGACATTGTTGATCAAGGCTATTATAATACTGCATTTCGAATTCCAACTCCTGCTTTTTTAGATTATATAGATTTTGTTCATAAGTTTGTTGCTGAAGAAGCAAAGAAACTTGTGGATATTGTCCATGAAAGTGGAAAAGAAGCGATGATGTTCCTTGGTGATAACTGGATCGGTACAGAACCATATGGGAAATACTTTGAAAATATCGGATTGGACGCAGTTGTAGGCAGTGTGGGCGGTGGAGCCACATTACGTATGATTGCAGATATACCACATGTTCGTTACACAGAAGGGCGATTCCTGCCTTATTTCTTCCCAGATACTTTTTACGAAGGTAACAACCCGGCAATTGAAGCGAATGAAAACTGGTTAACGGCGCGAAGAGCTTTACTACGGAACCCTGTTGATCGTATCGGCTATGGCGGTTATTTAAGTCTAGCTTATCAATTCCCAGAATTTATCTCTTATATTGAAAAAGTTACGGAGGAGTTTCGTGAAATTCATGACACGATCAAAGGCGTTCAACCATATAGCGGTCTTAAAGTTGCAATTTTGAACTCTTGGGGCAAGTTGAGAACTTGGCAAACACATATGGTTGCTCATGCTCTATGGTATAAACAAATTTATTCTTATTTAGGTGTTTTAGAATCCTTGAGCGGGGCTGCCGTGGAAGTTTCGTTCATTAGTTTTGATGATGTTATTAACGATGGGATACCTGAGGATATTGACGTTATCATTAATGCTGGCGATGTAGGCACAGCTTTTTCAGGAGGGGCTAATTGGATTAATGAAAAGTTAGTCACTACAATCAGGGCCTGGATGTATAATGGCGGAGGCTTCATAGGAATTGGTGAACCGACAGCCTATCAGCATGAAGGACATTATTTTCAATTGGCGAACGTCTTAGGTGTTGACAAAGAACTAGGATTTAGCTTATCCACAGATAAATATTTTATTAATCCTGTTGAAAATCATTTTATTTCTGCTGACAGTACCCAATTTGATTTTGGTGAAGGAATGAAAAACATTTATGCGTTATCAGAGGAAACCGAAATAATCGAATATTCGAATGGAGAAGTTCGCCTTTCTAGTCATCCGTTTGGAGAAGGCAGTGCTGTCTATATCGCAGGGCTGCCGTACAGCGAAGAAAATACACGTCTGCTGATGCGCGCGTTATACTATGCCGCCCATAAAGAAGGAGAATTTCAAAAGTATCATGCGAGCAACATTTATTGTGAAGTTCATGCATATCCATCTATTCAAAAAATGGCGATTGTTAACAACTCGATGATCGAACAAATGACAGTTGTATATGATGGACAAGGAAACAGAAAAGAAGTGACGTTGGCACCTAGTGAAATCAGGTGGGAGGATGTTTCAAATGAAGGCTAGCGCTTTATTCATTATTAAAATTGTTGTGTTTATCGTATGTCTGTCTTTGATTATCAACTACCAAAAGACAGCTGGCAAATTTGAACTAGGTATGATGTTGATTGGATTAGCTGGTCTCTTAGGGCTACTTTATGACTACAATCGGAAATACGTATAAATCAACCAAGGATAGTGAATTAATCAAGGAATAGCATATATATGTTCAATAACAATCATAAGAAATTAACCAGTAGTTTAAATACAAGCTTAGAGGTGTGGACAAATGAAAAGGGCAATCGGCATTGATATTGGAGGAACAAAGATTGCAACAGGAATCATTTCGGATACGGGCAAACTGCTTGAACGTGCGGAAGTAAAAAGTGATCCTTCAGACCGGGAAAAAATGTTTGGTAGAGTCGTAGAAGCTGTGGAACAAGTTCTCAAAAAATCATCGATTTCAATCGCTGATATTGAGGGTATTGGCGTTGGGGTACCGGGAAAAGTGGATCGTGAGCAGGGTGTCGCTGTTTTTCAAAACAATTTACCTTGGAGACAGTTTCCTATTTCGGTCCGTTTGCAGGAGCAATTTGGTATCCAGCGAATCACGATTGACAATGATGTCTATATGGCGGCTTTTGCCGAATGGAGAGCAGCGCATGTAAAAAGGAATGAAACCTTTGTCTACGTGACTATAAGTACGGGAATCTCCTGTTCTATCATTCATAAAGGCTCATTTTTTAGAGGGGCAGGATTTGCCGGAGAACTGGGTTTGATTCCTGTCCACTCGAAGGGGATCAATGAACGATTAGAAAAAATCGCTGCTGGGCCAGGGATCCAGAGGATAGCCGAAAAGGAATTACAGGGAGATACTATTTCAACCAAGGATGTTTTTGCTAGTTATATAAATGGGGTACAGGAATATCAGTCCATCATCAACCAGGTAACTGATTATTTAGCTCAAGGGCTTTATACGATTTCCTGTTTATTGGATCCGCACAAAATGGTTTTTGGTGGCAGTGTCATTGTGAAAAATCCTTTTCTGTTGGAGTTGATTAAAGAAAAGCTAAAAATCTATCAGCTTCCTGAACAACAACATCTTTTAAATCAGATGAGCATCAGTACATTGGCGCAGAATAGTGGAGTTGTTGGTGCGGGAGTACGAGTATTTGAAGGTATGTAATGTGGCATCGCCGGTCTTCATTTTTGGAGAGAATACTGGTAAATAGGTAGAGGAGTGGACGAATATGTTTACATTAAGTCAAGAAAATTTAATTTCGTTAGGTGCATCGATAACAACGGCGGAAATAAAACGGCAGCCTGATTTATGGGCTGAAACCTTTGCTTTGTATATGGAGAAAAGCGGGGGAATTGAAGAGTTTTTGCAAAAATTATTAACGAAACACAGCCGAGTTCGAGTTATTTTTACAGGCGCTGGAACGTCTGCCTATGTCGGTGAGACAGTTACCCCTTATCTAAAAGAAAAAGTCAATGAACAACAGTGGGAAATGCTAAGTATTCCGACAACCACTTTGGTTTCAAATCCTTACCAATTTTTAAAAAAGGATTTTCCAACCGTACTCGTTTCATTCGCTAGAAGTGGGAACAGCCCGGAAAGTGTTGCTGCCGTACAATTAGCTGAGCAAATAGTAACTGATTTGTATCAGATAACGATTACTTGTGCTAAAGATGGTAAATTAGCCAAACGGGCAGTGGGGAATGAAAATAATTTATTGCTATTGATGCCTGAAAAATCGAATGATCAAGGATTTGCAATGACAGGAAGTTATACGTGCATGGCGTTAACGGCATTACTCGTTTTTGATTCTTTATCGATTGAAGAAAAATCGAAGATAGTGAAAAAAATTCATCAAATGGGTGAAAGTGTCATTCAAAGGGAAGACGTCATCCAAGAGATAGTAGATTTTGATTTTGACCGAATTATTTACTTAGGTTCTGGTAGTTTAGAAGGCTTAGCGAAAGAATCACAATTAAAGATATTAGAACTGACAGCTGGAAAAATTGTCACCGCATTTGATTCACCGCTGGGGTTCCGACATGGTCCAAAATCATTTTTAAACGAAAAATCATTAGTTTTTGTGTTTGTTTCCAACCAACCTTATACACGTCAATATGATTTAGATATGTTAAAAGAAATGCAGCAGGACAACATTGCCAGCTATATCTGCGCCATCGAGGTTGATGGAGAAACCAATTATGCTGGGAACAGGTTTGTATTCGGCAGCGAGGCCCAGTCTATACCAGATGCTTACTTAGCATTACCTTTTGTCATGATTGGGCAAACAGTTTCACTGTTTGCTTCCGTGAAAGTAGGTAATACACCGGATACACCTTCACCGACAGGAACGGTGAACCGTGTCGTCAAAGGTGTTACCATCTACGAATATCAGTAACTAGGGTAGGGGAAAAATACATGCCTATTTTTATCTTTGCAGATAAGTTTTTTCTTGAGGGGAAGGTTGCAGGGCCTGGTTTTTTGGAGATAAAAGATGGGGAATTCGGTGTTTTTTCAGAAAACAGGCCAGAGGAAGCGGCCGAAATTATTGAGTATACAGGACATTGGATTGCTCCTGGTCTAGTAGACACACATATTCATGGATTTAGAAATTACGACATTATGGACAATGATTTTGAAGGGCTGAATCAAATTTCGGTAGGACTCCTTTCTTGCGGAGTCACATCCTTTTTACCGACAACCTTAACCTCTTCGGTAGAATTGTTGAATAACGTCGTTGAAATGATTGGTGCCAAATACACGAAAGTGCAAGGCGCAAAAATTAAAGGGATCTTTTTAGAAGGGCCGTTTTTTACTGAAAAACATAAAGGGGCACAAAACACGAAATATTTTTGTGACCCATCGGTTGATATGTTGAAAGTTTGGCAGAAATTATCAAATGATTCTATTAAAAAAATTGCGATTGCACCTGAAAGAAAAGGTGCAATGGAATTTATTGAATATGCTGTGGGAGAAGAGATTACAGTGGCGTTGGCCCACAGTGACGCAACTTATGAAGAAGCAAAGAAAGCGATTGAAAAAGGGGCTTCCATTTTTGTTCATACTTTCAATGGAATGAGTCCGCTGCACCACCGTGAGCCGGGAATGGTCGGAGCGGCCATGAATCTAAAAGGTGTTTTTGCCGAAATCATATGTGATGGACATCATGTTCATCCCGTTGCCACAAATATTTTAATGAATGTCCGTGGCAGAGAAAAGATTGTTATGGTGTCCGATTGTATGATGGCTGGAGGTATGCCTGAAGGAACTTATCAACTGGGAGAATTTCCTGTGAAAGTAAAAGATGGGATGGCTCGTTTAGAAAGCGGAGGTTTAGCAGGTAGCATTTTGCAATTAAAAGATGCTGTCAAAAATGTCGTCGAGTGGGGAATTGCCGCGCCCGAGGAAGCGATTTACATGGCGAGTACTGCACCCGCTAAAAGTATTCAGCTTGATGGGGAATGTGGGAAGATTGCCGAGGGATATGCCGCTGACTTTATTGTGCTGACGCCAGCGATGGATTTAGCTGCTACCTATCTTGATGGTGTATGCCGTTTTCAAGCTTAAATATTTTTCTGAAAGAGGGATTACCAATGATTTTATCTGTCACTATGAATCCATCCGTCGATATTTCCTATCCGATTCATGAATTAAAGTTAGATGTTGTCAACCGTGTAGAAACGGTTCGTAAAACTGCTGGTGGAAAGGGCTTGAATGTTGCGCGAGTGATCGCTCAAATGGAAGAAGTTGTCCTAGCGACAGGTGTGCTTGGTGGTACGATTGGTGAATATATTATTCAAGAATTAAATAAAAGCAATATTCCAAATGACTTTTTAAAAATTAAAAAAGAATCAAGAAATTGTATTGCCATTCTTCATGAAGGGATGCAAACAGAGATTTTAGAATCTGGGCCGACATTATCCAAAGAAGAAGGGACAAATTTTTTAGAAAAATTTGAATGTCTGCTTACAACAGCTTCACTTGTGACAATTTCGGGCAGTTTGCCGAAAGGGTTACCGACTAACTTTTATTATCAAATGTTAGAAATCTGTAATAAAAATGGAATTCCAGTGATTATGGATTCGTCAGGGGAATCATTGAAAAACGCTTTGGTGAATAAAGAAAAACCATTTGCCATCAAACCAAATACAGCGGAATTATCTCAGCTGCTGGGCATTAACATGGAAGCGGGAATCATTGATCTGAAGCAAGCATTAAACCATGAACTATTTACTGGGATTGAGTGGATTATCGTGTCAATGGGTGGTGAAGGTGCCTTTGTCAGGCATGGCGAGGATTATTACAGAGTTACGATTCCCAAAATAGCAGTGGTCAATCCTGTTGGGTCTGGTGATGCAACAGTTGCAGGGTTAGCTGCGGCACTACATCAAAATCAAACGGTCGAGACTGTTCTTAAAACGGCGATGGCTACAGGAATGTTAAATACCATGGAAGCTGGAACTGGTTATATTAATATGAATAAGTTTAAACAATGCTTTGATCTCGTTAAAGTTGAAAAAATAGATTGATAGAGGAGAATGTCGATGTTAGAACTAACCAAAAATAAATTGGAAGCGCTAAAACGGTTATCTGCTGAAAATGGCATAATTGGAGCATTGGCTATTGATCAACGCGGTTCATTGAAAAAAATGCTTGCATCTGGCGGTGCAAGTCATGTTGGAGACGAGGGCATTATCCGTTTCAAAGAATTGGTTTCTGAGGAATTAACACCATTTGCAACAGCGATTCTTTTGGACCCGGAATACGGTCTGCCAGCGGCTAAGGTCCGCGATAAAGAATCAGGTTTAATAGTAGCGTATGAAAAAACTGGATACGATGCGTCAGAAGTAGGACGGTTGCCGGATTTATTACCGGAATGGTCAGTGAAACGGTTAAAGGAAGCTGGTGCCGATGCTATTAAATTCTTACTCTACTATGATTTCAATGAAGATGAAAAAATTAATAGCTATAAACATGTCTATATGGAACGTATCGGATCCGAGTGTGCAGCTGAAGACATACCATTTTTCTTGGAGATTGTTACTTATGATGCTGAAAGTGCTGATGTGAAAAGTAAAGCATACGCAAAAATAAAACCGTATAAAGTGATTGAGGCCATGAAGGAGTTCTCGAAACCACAATACAAAGTAGATGTTTTAAAAGTAGAAGTTCCAGTAGATATGAACTTTGTGGAAGGATATACAGAAGGTGAATTTGTTTACAGTAATGAAAAAGCAGCTTCCTATTTCAAAGAACAAAGTGAAGCAACCGAGCTGCCGTTTATCTTCCTGAGTGCAGGAGTAAGCGCAAAATTATTTCAAGAAACATTAAAATTTGCTAAAGACTCTGGTTCTACCTTTAACGGAGTGTTATGTGGTCGGGCAACCTGGAAAGACGGTGTGATACCGTTTACTATAGGCGGTGAACAAGCAGGTCGTCATTGGTTAAAAGATATTGGTAAAAGGAATACTGAAGAACTGAATCTCGTATTGAAAGAGACAGCTAACTCATGGTTTGCTAAAGTAAAAGTAGCAGCTGAGCTTCAAAGTTAGTACAATATCTTTTCTTCCATATGTCCTTCATTTCTTGAACATATATTTGTACCAGAACGACTTTTTAAATGGAATGAAGAAAAATGAGTAGGCATTCGTCTGCTCATTTTTTTATGCGTTCAATTTGGTCGTACATTCTAGGGTGAAAGCCCAGAACAGTTAAGGTAGTAGTAATCATGACTAAGGGGAGGAGGGACGATTTTTTTATATATATAAACTGAAGAATATTAATTATCGTGTAAAATCAAATCGATTGAATGTAGTAAGATTCAAAAATATACATAAAAAGGTAACATTATCCTTATTTTGTAAGCGTTTTAAAAAGACAATATAACTAAAAAAAGAAACAATATC
>NZ_JBALMG010000162.1:0-6841 GCF_036963225.1 Bacillus sp. JJ783
GTTAAAATGACGCCTTTTTAACTAAGTATATCAAGTTGTAACTGCTATAATTACTTAAATTATATTAAAAAATCATTTTATAAGTATAATATTTTCACTTATATTAATACTTAATAGACGAATTTTTGAATGTAATCGACAAAATTCGCCTATTTACGTATTAAAAATTTGATGTTTTAATAAAGGTGTAATTGGTATGACCACTCAAGGGAGGGAGAAGATTGCATAAATAAATGTGCAGTAAAGCTGCAAGTAACATTATGTCGAAAATAATTATCATAATATTCATTTCCGAAGGGGTCTAGAATCTCAAAAGTATCACGTTTGAAAAAGTGTTTTAAATTTCTACATAGCAAAAATGATTTTATTCCGTAATAAAAGTATAAGCAAAGTACAGTATAATTTCATCTTTTGTAATCTTGTAGGGCCTTGCCGACAAAACTAGGAGAGATATTATGAAATTATTATCAAAAAAGTCATGGCAGGGTTAGCTTTAGGAACAATGAATTTATCTATCTGGGCTCCTGTAAGTCAAACAGCAACTCAAGAGAAAAATAAATATTTTACTTTTCATTGGGCAGTTAATTCCAATATAGCTGATGCAATTTTATTATTTACTTGCTAAAAACTTAATATTCAAATTATAAGTAAATAATATCCTTACATTCCATGAGAAGTAAATAATAACGAGGTTTAACACTCTATCCGAAAGATTTCTCTTTCCTCGAGCATGTGAAAAAAAGAGCCTAGCGTTAGGTCGTTCAAGATGTATGTATAGGATTGTAAATAGACAATAGTAAAGGGGTATACGGAATGAAAAATAAAATAATTACAGGATTTTTTATAACATCAATTGTAACTGGGGCGACTATTCCTATTAATACTCTCGCAACACCAATTGTTCAAGCAGAAACTCAACAGGAAAGCGTGGATATTTCCTCCTCATTACGAAAATTAGGTGCACAATCTAAATTAATCCAGACATATATTGATCAAGGTTTAATGAGCCCTAATGTACAGGTAGGAGAAGTCCCAGCTTTAAATACAAATCAATCCCTAATCAAGCAAGAAATGAAGGAATGGTCATCGGAACTTTATCCACATTTAATTCTAGTAAATTCAAAAAGTAAAGGGTTTGTAACTAAATTTAATAGCTATTATCCAACATTAAAAGCATTTGTAGACAATAAAGAAGATAAAGAAGGTTTTGTGGATAGAATTGAAGTTCTTCAAGAAATGGCTATGACGAACCAAGACAATGTACAGCGTCAGATTAATGAATTAACAGACCTTAAATTACAGCTTGATAAAAAACTAAAAGATCTCGATACTGATGTGACAAAAGCGCAGGATGTATTAAGCTCAGATGGAACAGGGAAAATAGACCAGCTGAAAAATGAATTACAAAATACCCAAAAATCAATTCAAAATGATTTACAACAAATAGCATTATTACCAGGAGCTTTAAATGAACAAGGGTTTGTTATTTTCAAAGAAGTCTATAACCTTTCAAAAGATATCATTGAACCTGCTGCTCAAACAGCAGTAGCCGCGTATAACAAAGGCAAAGAAATTAACAACTCTATTTTAGAAGCAGAGAAAAAAGCAGAACAAGAAGCGAAAGAAAAGGGTAAATCTGCTCTAGAGATTGAAGCTGCCAAAAAAGAAGCCCGTGAAGCAATTGAGAAAAGCAAACAAGCTGAAATAGCTGCAGCTGCAGTTGCACAAACAAAAGAGTATGACCTTACGAAAGTTATAGACCCTGAAAAAATTAAGAAAACATATAGTGCCTTCGCTGAAGTAAATAAATTAACAGCAGAACAGCGAGCACATTTAGCAGATTTAGAGACACAAAACCAAAAATTTTATGATTTGACAAAGAATCTAAAAATAGCAGATTTACAAAAATCAATGCTTCTTATTATGCAAAATGATTTACATACATTTGCAAATCAAGTAGATGTAGAACTTGACCTACTAAAACGCTATAAAGCAGATTTGAATCTAATAAAAAATAGCATTACAAAATTATCTACTAATTTTGATGCATCTAACCAGCAGTCTCAAAAAGATACATTAAGACAATTAAAAAATGGAATAAGTTACCTTGAAGAACAAGTCTATAAATTTTAATATTATGTTTTCTGAAAATCTAACGAAAGAATGAGAAGGAGAATAGTTATGAAAAAATTCCCATTTAAAGTGTTGACTTTAGCAACTCTGGCAACGGTTATAACTGCTACGACCGGTAACACTATTCATGCATTTGCACAAGAAACGAACGCTCAAGAACAAAAAGTAGGGAATTATACATTAGGACCTGAAGGACTGAAGAAAGCATTAGCTGAAACAGGATCCCATATTCTTGTAATGGATTTGTACGCAAAAACAATGATTAAACAACCGAATGTTAATTTATCTGATATCGATTTAGGTTCAGGAGGTGGAGAGTTACTCAAAAATATTCACCTTAATCAAGAGCTGTCGCGAATCAATGCGAATTATTGGTTAGATACAGCGAAGCCACAGATTCAAAAAACAGCACGTAATATTGTAAATTACGATGAACAATTTCAAAATTATTATGACACATTAGTAGATACTGTACAAAAGAGAGATAAGGCAGGCCTAAAAGAGGGCATAAATGATTTAATCACTACAATTAATACAAATTCAAAAGAAGTTACAGATGTAATTAAGATGTTACAAGACTTCAAATCAAAACTGTATACAAATTCTACAGATTTTAAAAATAATGTTGGTGGCCCGGATGGGAAAGGTGGATTAACGGCAATATTAGCGGGACAACAAGCACTGATTCCACAACTTCAAGCTGAAATTGAGCAACTAAGTGCTACTCAGAAAAAACATTTTGACGATGTATTAGCATGGTCAATTGGTGGTGGATTGGGAGCAGCCATTTTAGTTATTGGAGCTATTGCAGGAGCGGTAGTAATTGTTGTGACTGGCGGTACAGCAACACCGGCTGTTGTTGGTGGCCTTTCGGCTCTTGGTGCAGCTGGCATTGGTTTAGGAACAGCAGCTGGTGTCACAGCGTCTAATCATATGAACTCCTATAACGAAATCTCTAAAAAAATCGGAGAATTAGGTACGAAAGCTGATCGTGCTAACCAAGCAGTTATTTCGCTTACTAACGCGAAAGACACATTGGCATATCTGTATCAAACAGTGGATCAAGCGATACTGTCTCTAACAAATATTCAAAAGCAATGGAATACAATGGGGGCCAACTATACAGATTTACTTGATAATATCGACTCTATGCAAGAACATAAATTCTCTTTAATACCGGATGATTTAAAAGCTGCTAAACAAAGTTGGAATGACATTCATAAAGATGCAGAATTCATTTCAAAAGACATTGCTTTTAAACAAGAATAGAACTTAAAATCAAAACCTATATTGGAGGAATATAAAATGATGAAAAAAATCCCGTACAAACTGATTGTTGCATCGGCGCTTTTAACTATGACAACAACTTCTGTAGTCTCACCAGTAGCAGCTTTTGCAAGTGGAATTGAACAAACTAACAATGGAGATACGGCTCTTTCAGCAAATGAAGCGAAGATGAAAGAAACCTTGCAAAAGGCCGGTTTATTTGCAAAATCTATGAATGCCTATTCTTATATGTTAATTAAAAATCCAGATGTGAACTTTGAAGGAATTACCATTAATGGATATGTGGATTTACCTGGTAGAATTGTACAAGATCAAAAGAATGCAAGAGCACATGCTATTACATGGGATACGAAAGTAAAAAAACAACTTTTAGATACATTGACGGGTATTATTGAATATGATACAAAATTTGATAATTATTACGAAACAATAGTAGATGCGATTAATACAGGGGATGGAGATACTTTAAAAGAAGGGATTATAGATTTACGAGGTGAAATTCAACAAAATCAAAAGGTTGCACAACAATTAATAGAAGAATTAACTAAATTAAGAGACGCTATTGGACAAGATGTTAGAGCCTTTGGAAGCAATAAAGATCTCTTGCAGTCGATTTTGAAAAACCAAGGTGTAGATGTTGAGGCCGATCAAAAGCGTCTAGATGAAGTTTTAGGATCAGTAAACTATTATAAACAATTAGAATCTGATGGATTTAATGTAATGAAGGGTGCCATTTTGGGCCTACCGATAATCGGCGGTATCATAGTTGGAGTTGCAAGAGATAATTTAGGTAAGTTAGAGCCTTTATTAGCACAATTGCGTCAGACCGTAGATTATAAAGTGACATTAAATCGTGTAGTTGGCGTTGCTTACAATAATACTAGTGAAATGCATAAGGCGCTTGATGATGCTATTAATGCTCTTACCTATATGTCCACGCAATGGCATGATTTAGATTCTCAATATTCGGGAGTACTGGGGCATATTGAAAATGCAGCTCAAAAAGCGGACCAAAATAAATTTAAATTCTTAAAACCTAACTTGAATGCAGCTAAAGACAGTTGGAAAACATTACGAACAGATGCTGTCACATTAAAAGAAGGGATAAAAGAATTAAAAGTAGAACCTGTCACGCCACAAAAATAGGGAAATATAAATTCTGTTGCAAAGTGACCCAAAACATAGAGAGTCTATGATTACACGGTTAAACAGTAATGTAACAATTAATAAATCCTTATACACCAGAAAGGCGGAGTCTCATTAAAGACTTCGCCTTTCACACATATATATAAGTTTCATCCAAATAACTGTGCAGTTTTACTTGTTTTTTAAAACTTTGCAACAGAACCGATTAATTGGGGACAGATTATAAATATTTGATTGATAATTCCGAATTTATGCAACAACATAGATTCTCTTTAATACTTGATGACTTAGAGGCTGCTAAAGAAAGTGAGAATGATACTCATAAAAGATGTAGAACTCATTTCGAAAGACATCGCTTTTAAAGAAGAATAGAACTTGAAATCAAACCCTATATAGGAGGAATATGAAATGATGAAAAAAATTCCTTACAAAATACTCGCTGTATCAACGTTTTTAACTATGACAACTACTTATGCAGTCACACCAGTAGCAGCTTTTGCAATTGAAATTGAACAAACTAACAATGGAGATATGTCTCTTTCAGCAAATGAAGAACAGATGAAAAAATCTTTGTTAGATGCTGGTTTATTTTTGAAATCTATGAATGAATATTCTTATCTGTTAATCAATAATCCTGATGTGAGTTTTGAAGGAATTACTATTAATGGGTATGAAGATGTACCTAATAAAATTGTACAAGATCAAAAGAATGCAAGAGCACATGCAGTTACATGGAATACGCAAGTAAAAAAGCAGCTTTTAGATACATTTACAGGCATTATTGAATACGATAAAAAATTTGAAAACCATTATGAAACATTAGTAGAGGCGATCAATACTGGGAATGGAGATACTTTAAAAAAAGGGATTACAGATTTACGGGGGGAAATTCAACAAAATCAAAAGTCTGCAAAAGCATTAATAGAAGAATTAACTAATTTAAATGAAAATATTGGACAAGATGTTAGAGCATTTGGAAGTAATAAAGATCTCTTGCAGTCTATTTTAAAAAGCCAAGGAGCTGCGGTTGAGGATGATCAAAAGCGACTAGAGGACCTTTTAGGGCAAGTAAACTATCAGAAAGACATAGAATCTAAGGGATTGGACATGGTGAAAATCCCCTTTCTTCCCACATTGATTGCTGGTGGTATAATGATAGGTGATGCAAGAGGTAAGTTAGGCTGGCTAGAGCCGGAATTAGTAAAATTACGTCAGAATGTAGATTATAAAATAACATTAAATCGTGTGGTTGGAGTTGCGTTTCATAATATTAGTGATATGCATAGTGCGATTGATAATGCTATTACTGCTCTTACTTATATGTCCACGCAATGGGATGATTTAGACTCTCAATATACGGGCGTACTGGGACATATTGATAAAGCTGATCAAAAAGCTGATCAAAATAGATATAAATTCTTAATCCCTAACTTGAATGCGGCGAAAGACAGTTGGAAAACATTAAGAACAGATGTTGTCACATTACAAGAAGGGATAAAAATTGCAGAGAAAAAAGAACAGGATCTTATGAATCAGCTTCGTCCATCAAACGTTTTCTACTTTTATAAAAAAATTCATAACGCATACACATTTGAAATAAAGACTGGAACAAATGCACCAAATGCTTCTTATAAAGTTATGAATTTAACTAAAAACACTGTTTATAATATGTGGAGTGGGGAACCAAATACAGACATGTGGGCTGACTGGCTTTCATTTAATCCAAAAGATGAATTTGCGGTGGTAGCAGTAGTGGATGGGAAAGAGTATGTTGTATATAAAGACAAAGTAGAAAATATAATGAACTGAACCCGAAAATGAATGATCAAAAAGAAAGAGCTTTTTTCGCTTTAGTAATTGCCAACTTTTTTATTTGATAGACGTGTACATAGACTACCATTCGTGCTCAACAAACACCAAAATTAAGTGTATGGATTGGCCATGGGAAGGACATATATGATAGAGCAGTAGCATCAGGAATTAAGCCTAGTATAATCAATTTTATAAAGTGTGTGATTGAAACTTTACAAAAAGTCTATGAAACTTTACATGCCGATTTCTGTTGCAAAAGTTCGCCTTATTGAAAGTGTCGTATATACGGAAGTTTAAAAATGAAATTAAGGATAGCCTTTAAATGGATTGGTTACATTATTGATTGTGGAGGTGAGAAAGATGAACAAAAAACAACAAGGTTACAATAAGGAAACTTCTGGCGCTAGCATCCAAAGTACAAATGCTAGCTATGGTACAGAATTCGCAACTGAAACGGATGTGC
>NZ_JBALMG010000162.1:6904-9346 GCF_036963225.1 Bacillus sp. JJ783
TGAAACGGATGTGCATGCATTGAAAAAACAAAATGCACAAGCAGCTGCAAAACAATCACAATCTTCTAGCTCTAATCAATAATGAAGGAAAAACACTTCTCTATCTTTAGAGAAGTGTTTTCTCAGGCTGTGGAGAAAGTCTTCTCCACAGCCTATTTTTGTGTTTGAACCTCTATTTAAGTGGTACCGTCCTATGCCCATCAACCTCATCAGAGTAGATTTTCCCCAAACGTAAAAAATGAGCTGAGTTCACAGAAATAACCGTAAAGATATCAAATTTTCGTTGTGGGTTAATTCAAAATCTTAGCCTGATGGATATGGGACGGGCCCCCAATATATCCGTATTTCCCCCGATTCTACGTGTAAACTGGAGTCGTTAATAGATTAGGATTTGCATACAAAATATTTACTTATGTTTTCATGGAAGACTAATATCTGCGAATGAAAAATATGTTTAACGCTATTATTATCAACACATTCTTATATGTAATATTGCATATAAGAATGTGTTGATAATAATGTAAGCGCTTACTATAATAAAGGCATAAAGATAAATCATATCTTAGCAACAACAAAAGAGGAGGGGATAATATGGAAATTGCAATGGCAGTCTTGAAATTTTTAGGTGGAGTAATTCCATTAGTTCAAGAGCTTTTAAAAGCATTTATGTAAGTTTATTATTTAGCAATCATTTATAAAGCATTATCAGATCTTAATGCAAAAAAGAACGAGGTGATTTTTCTGAAAATTAAGAAAAACAATAAAAGAATAAAATTCCTAGCATGTTTATTAGTTAGTTTATGCACTATTAATTATTCATCTATTTCCTTCGCGGAAGCACAAACAGGTAATGCAAATGATGCAACCAAAAATGCTATTGGCATTAATACTGGTATAGCAAGTTTAAAGTATGATAGTAGAGATATTTTAGCAGTAAATGGTGATAAAGTAGAGAGTTTCGTTCCGAAAGAAAGTATGAATTCAAATGGTAAATTTGTAGTAGTTGAGCGTGAGAAAAAATCACTTACAACGTCACCAGTCGATATTTCGATTATTGATTCTGTGGCTAATCGTACTTATCCAGGAGCAGTACAACTTGCAAATAAAGCTTTTGCAGATAATCAACCTAGTTTATTAGTGGCTAAGAGAAAACCCTTAAATATTAGTATAGACTTACCTGGCATGAGAAAAGAAAATACAGTAACTGTCCAAAACCCAACGTATGGTAATGTGTCTGGAGCAGTAGATGATTTAGTATCTACTTGGAATGAAAAGTATTCAACAACACATACGTTACCTGCAAGAATGCAGTATACAGAATCTATGGTTTATAGTAAATCTCAAATAGCAAGTGCTCTTAATGTTAACGCTAAATATCTTGACAATTCACTGAACATTGATTTTAATGCGATTGCAAATGGAGAGAAAAAAGTGATGGTTGCGGCATATAAGCAAATATTTTATACCGTAAGTGCTGAACTACCTAACAATCCATCAGATCTTTTTGATAATAGTGTTACTTTTGATGAGTTAACTCGTAAAGGGGTAAGTAATGTGGCTCCGCCTGTTATGGTGTCAAATGTAGCTTATGGTAGAACAATTTATGTGAAATTAGAAACAACATCTAAGAGCAAAGATGTACAAGCTGCCTTTAAAGCCTTACTTAAGAACAACAGCGTCGAAACGAGTGGACAGTACAAAGGTATTTTTGAAGACAGTACCTTTACCGCCGTAGTATTAGGCGGAGATGCGAAAGAGCATAACAAGGTTGTTACAAAAGATTTTAATGAAATACGAAATATCATTAAAGATAATGCAGGATTAAGTCTTAAAAATCCAGCATACCCAATTTCATATACGAGCACTTTCTTAAAAGATAATTCAACTGCTGCCGTTCATAACAATACAGATTATATTGAGACTACAACTACAGAATATTCAAGTGCTAAAATGACGCTTGATCATTACGGTGCATATGTTGCTCAATTTGATGTATCTTGGGATGAATTCTCATATGATCAAAATGGGAAAGAAGTACTAACACATAAAACTTGGGAAGGAAGCGGCAGAGACAAAACTGCTCATTTCTCTACAGTCATACTACTTCCACCGAATTCAAAAAATGTAAAAGTCGTAGCGAGAGAATGTACAGGTCTTGCATGGGAATGGTGGAGAACAATTATTAATGAACAAAATGTTCCGTTAACAAATGAAATAAAGGTTTCAATTGGAGGAACAACATTATACCCAACTGCTAATATTAGTCATTAGGTTGGAGTAAAGCGCCCTGTTTACAGGGCGCTTTTCAAATATATCATACGCATCTAATTAGTGATTCAATATACTTTTTTAAGTGGGGGGACCGTCACATAGTCATCAAGCTAAAATCTCATAGTACCCAAGAAAAAAAATCGTGCTAAATTTTAACAAACAAGCTTATTT